>DAOOSC010000005.1:0-47757 GCA_035389585.1 Candidatus Magasanikiibacteriota bacterium | reverse complement strand
AAAACAAAAAAGGCCTCTAAAAAGCCTTCATACATCAACAATCCACCAACATCAGTCCGAATCGAGATCACCTGCCCCGGACATACCGGAGTAATTGACACCCTATTCGGCTGTCGTCGCTACCGTCAAATGGACAGATTTCGTTAACTTGTAAATAGAGATAAGGATCGTTTAAATATATATCAACAAAGGTATCGAGCAACTCAGGAGTCGCTTGACTAGCTCTAACTGAATGTGCGGCAATCAAAAATATAGCGCCGCAAAACTCTTGACTCAAACCATGCGACATTTCATAACATTTTTGCATGTCGTAAAGAAGTGCCACGCGATTTTGTGTTTCCTCTAAATCGCCATATCTGTTTGACACCAGAATAGCAAGAGCGAGCGTCAAACATAATTCAAAAACAATAAATCCGATTAGTAATTTTTTCAACATCCCAACCTCCGAAAGAACATCTCCAGCAACAATACCGAAGATAATCATATTCTAATTAAAAAAACACATCTTGTCAAATAAAAATACTAAGGGAGAAAAGAATTCATCCCCCTGGTGGAAATAGATCAATGGTGCCATCTTTCTCAATTTTTTACTACTCTCCAACCTGCCTCCCCTTTTTCACATCCTTGTATTTTCTACCCACCCGCAATTTATTCATTTCTCTCTCAATCACTGCCTGGAGCCGTGCATAATCCACATCTTCTTTATTTGCAATTTTCCTCATCTGTTCTTCGGCGCGTGCGCGAGCGGCTTCGGCTTCTGTCACATCGATTTCTTCGACGCGATCAGCGTTGTCTGCTAGGATAATTATCTCCGTGCCACCACGCACTTCCACGAAACCTCCGGCGACCGCCATGATATGTTCCGCACCACTCATATCTGTGAGGCGTAATTCGCCAGCAGCGAGGATGGTGATGAGTGGAATGTGATGTGGAAGGACAGTAATTTCGCCATCTGGTGTCGGCAGAGAGATCTTGACCACTTCATTTTCGTAGACAACTTTTTCTGGTGTGACAATTTTTAGTTTTAGAGCGGTCATAAAAATAATTAACCTTGAACTTTGGCAGTTGCCACTACTTCCTCAATTGTGCCTTTCATATAGAATGCGGATTCTGGAATCGAATCATGTTTGCCATCCAGTACTTCACGGAAACCACGCACGGTGTCAGCCACACGTACATATTTTCCCTCCGTACCTGTGAATTGTTCTGCGACGAAAAATGGCTGTGACAAAAATTTCTGAATCTTACGCGCGCGTGACACGGTAATTTTATCTTCATCCGATAATTCTTCCATACCGAGAATGGCGATGATGTCTTGAAGGTCTTTGTATTTCTGCAAAACTTTCTGCACTTCGAGCGCGGTGCGATAGTGCTCTTCACCGACGATGAGCGGATCCAAAATTGTGGAAGAAGAATCGAGTGGATCGACAGCAGGATAAATACCAAGCTCAGAAAGTGAACGATTCAAAACGACAGTCGAGTCCAAGTGCGCGAAAGTCGTCGCTGGGGCCGGATCAGTCAAATCGTCAGCTGGCACATAGACGGCCTGAACAGAAGTGATAGAACCTTTGTCCGTCGAAGTGATGCGTTCTTGCAGAGCACCCATTTCAGTCGCGAGAGTTGGTTGGTAGCCTACAGCGGAAGGCATACGACCGAGGAGCGCTGATACCTCGGAACCAGCTTGTGTGAAACGGAAAATGTTATCGATAAACAACAACAAATCTTTCCCCTCTTCATCACGGAAATATTCTGCCATTGCGAGCGCGGCGAGAGCCACACGGGCGCGGGCACCTGGTGGTTCGTTCATTTGACCGAAGACGAGCGCAGTTTTTTCGAGCACTCCCGATTCGGCCATATCTCGATACAAATCATTACCCTCACGAGTACGTTCACCCACACCAGCGAACATCGAATAACCACCGTGTTCTTGGGCGATATTGCGGATCAATTCTTGGATGACGACGGTCTTACCCACACCAGCACCGCCGAATAGTCCGACCTTACCACCCTTCAAAAATGGGCAGAAGAGATCGATAACCTTGATACCAGTTTCGAGCACTTCTGATTTTGTGGATTGATCTTTGAAATTTGGTGCTGGACGATGAATCGGATATTTTTTCTTCGTCTTACTCACACCTTTGCCATCGATAACTTCTCCTGTCACATTGTACATGCGACCGAGAGTCTCCGGACCGACCGGTACAGAAATAGGGGCACCAGTATCCGTGACTTCTTGACCGCGCTGTAATCCATCTGTCGTACTCATTGCGATCGTGCGCACCATCGTGTTCGACAAATGTTGCTCGACTTCAAGAACCAGCTTTTTTCCATCGGCCAATTTAATTTCAAGCGCGCTGAAAAGTTCCGGTAAATTTTCCGCGAACTCCACATCCACCACCACGCCGATTATTTGTGCAATTTTACCTTTGTTCATATAGTTATGATAAATTCCATTATTTTACATTTTGATTTTTACTTTTTCATTATCCGAGCGCCGCCGCCCCACCCGCGATCTCCGCGATCTCCTGTGTAATACCAGCCTGTCGGGCTTTGTTGTAATTCAATTTCAACTCTTTAATCATATCATCCGCCGAATCTGAGGCATTGCGCATCGCCATCATTCGGGCACTGTGTTCGGAAGCGGAAGACTCCATCGCCGCTTGATATATTTGTGTTTCGACAAGTCGAGGTAAAATTACTGAGAGCACCGCATCTGGATTTGGTTCGTATAGTGCTTCTGATAAATCGATTTTTGCCGTTTTCACCGGTTCCACTCTTTTGCGATCATCTATATCCGATAGCATTTTTTCCAAATCAAATTCCGAAATCGGTAAAACTTGTCGGAGTTTCGCGAGTTGTAAAATCGCGGAACGAAAATCTGTGTACGCCACTACGACCTTGTCATAAGTTTGTTTTTCGTATGCTTCGATCGCGAGTCGTGCAATTGGCATCACATCCGTCGCTGTCGGAGTATCACTAAATTCAGAAAATGATGCGACCAAATTGTATCCCATTTTTTTGGCAAATTCGGCACCCTTCTTCCCCACTCCGACCACATCCACGACGACATTTTCATTTGGTGCAATTTCTGTGTCAAAAATTCTATGTCGAGAAATATTTTTTGGATCTTTCAGAAGTGCCGCCGTTTTTTTGATAATATTCGCATTGAAACTACCACACATGCCACGATTCGAAGTGAAGAGGATGACGAGGAGGCGCTGTACTGGTCTGACAGCGAGGAGCGGCACATCAGCGCGTGCCTCACGGGACAAATGCGTCAAAAGTTCCCATGCGAGCATAGCATAAGTACGAGTGCGTAATGCCGATTCGACCGCCTTACGCATTTTTGCGGCCGATACCATTTCCATCGCCTTCGTAATTTTTTGCGTATTGCCGATGGACTTGATGCGACTTTTAATTATTTTACTTCCACCACCCATAAAATTTCAATTACTGAATATGAGCTTTTTTGAAACCATCGATCGCTTCGCGTAATTCGCCTTCAATTGCTTCATCCCATTTACCAGCGGCCAATTTTTCGAGTAATGCTTGGCGTGATTTTTTCAAATATTTTTCCATTTCGGAAATTTTTGCAGACACTTGTGGCACTGCGACAGTATCGAAATATCCATTATTGATTGCATAAATTTCGGCAATCTGGAATTCGACTGGCACTGGTTGATATTGCGGTTGTTTCAATAATTCAGTAATACGCGCACCACGATCAATTGAGCGCTTCGTATCCGCATCGAGATCACTCGCGAATTGGGCGAACGCTTCGAGCTCACGATATTGTGCCATCGCTAATTTCAATTTGCCGGCAACTTTCTTCATCGGTTTCAGTTGAGCCGCACCACCGACGCGCGACACCGAGAGACCGACATTGATAGCAGGACGAATACCGCGGAAGAATAAATCGGTTTCGAGGAAAATTTGACCATCGGTAATGGAAATAACGTTCGTCGGGATATAGGCCGATACATCGCCCGCTTGTGTTTCGATAATTGGCAAGGCAGTGATTGAACCACCACCATTGGCCTCGTTCAATTTACAAGCACGTTCGAGAAGACGGGAATGCAAATAGAAAACATCACCCGGATATGCTTCACGACCTGGTGGACGACGAAGTAAGAGGGAAATTTCACGGTATGCCCAGGCTTGTTTCGTGAGATCATCGTAGACGATGAGTACATCTTCACCTTTATCAGCAAAATATTCCGCGAGAGCTACACCTGAATACGGAGCGATAAATGACATTGATGCCGGATCAGACGCACCCGCCACGACGACGGTCGTATATTCCATTGCACCGGTTTCCTGTAATTGCGCCACGATACGCGCCACTTTTGATTCTTTCTGACCAACCGCTACATAGATACACTTCATGTTTTGGCCTTTTTGATTGATGATAGCATCGATTGCGATTGCAGTCTTACCGGTCTGACGATCACCGATGATAAGTTCACGCTGTCCCCGACCGATTGGGAACATACCATCAATCGATTTGATACCTGTCTGCACTGGTTCATGCACCGGTTCACGTGTCATTACACCCGGAGCAATTTTTTCAACTGGATAAAATTTATCAGTTTTGATATCACCTTTACCGTCGATTGGTTGACCGAGTGCATCCACCACGCGCCCTGTGAGCTTGTCACCGACCGGTACGGATAAAATTCTGCCCGTGCGTTTCACCGTGTCACCCGCCTTAATTTTCCCATAGTCACCGAGAATCATAGCACCGACAGTTTCTTCTTCGAGGTTCAAAGCCACACCATATACACCACCAGCGAATTCAAGCATCTCTTGTGCCTGACACTGTGATAGGCCAGACATGCGCGCGATACCGTCACCCACTTCGATCACCTGACCGACCTCTTCGACCGAGACAGTTTTTTGAAATTCAGCAATGTGTTTTTTTAACTCTTCGACAATTGTATTAGTTGACATATAATTATTTGAGTTTAGTTGAAGATTTCATTTTTCGACGCAACTGTTCCAATTCGGTCTTTATGCTGGCATCGAGAATTTTGTCACCGACCGCGATAATCAATCCGCCAATTATTTTCTCATCCTTATTTTCAATAATTTTTGTCTTCGCGCCGAACACTTTTCGTACTGATTTCTCTGTGTCTGTCGCGAGTCCGTGTGCGGTCGTGATTTTTATTTCATGTTCACCGCGCATCTCACCCGCATACCTTTCGTATTCTTCGATGATTTTCGGAATTTGCTTCACCCGTCTCGCTTCCGCTACATATCGTGCGAAGGCGACCACCGCTTCCGTCAATTTCTTCCCCGTCTGATTCTCCGAAATTTCATAGAGCGCTTCCGCAAATTGTCGATTGGATATTTTTTTCTTTTTCATAAATTATTCACGCATTTTGTCGAGCGCTGCTTCCGCCAATTTATGATCTTTTTTCGGATCCATTTTTTCGCCAAGAATTTTTTCAAGTGCCGCGACGACCATATCAGCCGCCTCAGTACGCACCGCTTCGAGCATTTCTTTTTTCTCAATCGCAATATTACGCTTCGCCTGATCGACGAGTAATTCAATTTCTCTTTTCGATTTATTTTTCATGTCTTCGGTAATACGCGCCCCCTCGGTATATGCCGCCTCGGCGATCGAAGCCGCCTCACTTTTCGCATCATCGATCACTTCCTGATATTTATTTTGACTCATCGCGAGTGTTGTCTCGATTTCTTTCGCGCGATCCAGACTCTCATCGATAATTTTCTTACGTTCTGTCAATTTACTCGTCAAAGGTTTCAAAATCATGTACCACAAAATCAGGGCGACAATGACGAAATTGACTAATTGAAAAACAAATAATTGTGTATTCAACCCGAGCGACGCGGCGACACTCTGGTTCGCGACGGCGACTTCAGCATGAGCGCCTTCACTTGCCGGCATTTCGACTTCTGTTTCGGTTGCGTGAACTGTATTCATATAATTATGTAAAATAATTTCTAGCGGCCGGACCAAATCGATCCGACCAAACAAATTACTTCAATGTGAAAACGACGACGAGCGCGTAGATGGCGATAGCTTCAGCAAAAGCAGCACCGAGAAGCATTGGGACGAACAATTTTTCGCCTGCTTCTGGGTTGCGACCGATTGCTTCCATCGCTTTTGACACGATCTTGCCGATCGCGAAAGCTGGGAAAATACCACCGATAGCCATCGTCAAACCTTTGGCTAATACCAATACGGATGCGTGATCCATAGTTTTTGTGACTGGAGCCGTCCGAGGGATCTTTTGGAAAAGTTTTTTACCTCGCGGACAGTCGTTATGAATTAATGGCCGATGTCGGCCGAATACGCTCCGCGTAAACGAAGCGCGATCGGCTGATATCAATGATGTTCTTCACTACCGTGTGGAACAGAGGACGCGGTCGTGAGGTAAACGAGCGTGAGCATCGCGAATACCGAAGCCTGAATAAGCCCAACAAGCAATTCAAGTAACATGAACGGCGTCGGCACGAGTGCCGCGACAAGCGCAGAAATTACTGAAATTAAAACTTCACCCGCAAAAATATTTCCGAATAAACGAAGTGCAAGTGAAACCACTTTCGCAGCTTCACTGACGATTTCAATCAAACCGACAGCGAATTCTACCACCGCTGTGAGTATCGCGACTGGACCTTTACGAACACTTTTCACGAGTGAACCGATTTGAACAAATTTATTTAGATGAGTGAAAACACCAATCGAGAAAAATGCGAAGACATGTGAAGCAAATACTGAGACCAAGGCCATGGCGAGGGTCAAATTCAAATCAGTGTTCGCTGGACGTAACAGCATCGTGTGTCCGTATGTGAGAGAGCCAGTACCCGGGAGCAGTCCGAGCCAATTGGAAAGTAAAATGAAAAAGAAGATTGAACCGACGATTGGTAAAAATCGTAAAGTTTTTTTTCTCTCACCCGTCACTTGATCGAAATAACCCAAAATAAGTTCGAGAAAATACTCGCAGACATTTTGCAAGCGTGTCGGTTTCAGACGAACACTCCGACGAATGATGAGTCCGAATATTAACAAAATGACGATGGCAATCCAAACATTTATCATTGTGTTTGTCACCGCATATTTACTAACATGGAATACAACTTCGGGCGCGAGTGTGGGAATATGCATAATTATTAATTTTTCTTTTGGTTGATTTCTTTGAAGGCTTTTTCGTAATATTTCGCGCGCCGATAAACTAATCGAGCGGTAATTAGCGCGGCGAGTACGAATCCGGCAATCGTGAAATAATTTTTTCCTCCTGTGTAACGTGCATCGAGCCATTGTCCGACAATGACGAACAAAATCACCGGCACAGCGATCGTGGCGCCGAAATCACCGATAATCCGCATACCAAGTAAGGTCGTTTGTCTCGAAATTCCTTTATTTGCCATATTTTTTACGAACGCCCATATTTTACAGCATATTATTGCTTTGGTCAAGGGATTTGAAAAATTTGGCTCTTACACACAAATAGATATTGACAAGTTAGCCAAAATATACTACTATAATGACAGTTTTGCATATTAACAACGCCGCTATTTGTGGCTTCACAAAGGGGTTTATAATGAAAACAAAGGAAAAATGGTACCTTGGAATAACAGTCGCTGTCTGCATTCTCGCGGTAATTGGTTTGACCACATGGACATTCTCAACCGCATACAAAAAAGAAGAGGAAAGGAAGGTAGAGGTTTGTACTACTCTGACCAAAGCCAAAGAATGCCTCCATTCGGCAAAAGGCATCTGCACATTCAGTATTGTCTCTGAATCTACCTTCCGAGAAATTGAAAAACGAGTCAAAGCAAAAGCTGCTTCTGAACATGACATGGATATTTACCGAGCCATGCAAAACCCTCTGTTGCCCGATCAAGCATACGTCCGGCACAGTGACTTGACAGGATGGTTCCTTACAACAAAGTTCATAGAAACCTTCCGGTCGACAAATGAAGAGTACGCATGTAGTGTACCCCTAGATGATTCCGAAATTGAAGAAATCAAGCTCGCTTATGCACGCGCTGCGACCGTTAAGTTTCTGGAAAACTTGCGACAACTCGCTGATAGCGACCTGCTGTTTCCCACAAATAAGGCAGAGGTGGAGAGCAGTTACAGTGTGAAATACCTAATCGAAAGAGCCGATACCGAGGCAAAGAAAAAGTTCGGCTACAGCATTACTGAACTGTTCGACACTGCTGAACGGGCAGAATTAGTCACACTTGATCAAAAGATCCGGCACCAGATTGCGGCAGAGGCATATAAGGAACTGACGGAAGATTGTGTGTTCGCCCTCTGCACAAGACTACAGCCTGACTATCTCGCCACATTGATTATGGCAAGCGACCTGCAGATTGACTCTGAAACTCTCCTTGAGGCTGTCCGTTATGCATATGCATTCAAAGCGGTTGCGCTTCTCGAGGCACTCGAATATCCTGATGAGATTGATGGGATTCCGGGGGCATGGTATCGAGACAAGCCAACACTTGTCGAAGAAATTCGACACTTCGCTGTCTTGGGTAAATTCGACCTCGAGGAAATCGGAACATCAGAGGAAGAATTGGATGCATTTATCGAACAGAGAGATACTGAGGAACGTCTCAGAGAAAGGATCCTGATTCCATTCCCTACCGGCATCTAGCACTTTCAGACGTGAACGGCTCAACCGCTCACGCCTGTGACCACCAGCAATGGTGGTTTTATTATTTAGAAATTATTTCATCTTCGTGAACAGCCGATGCGCATTTTCATCCGTAATTTTTTCAATTTCAGAAACGGTCATACCACGCAATTCGGCAATTTTCGCGGCTACTTCTTCGACCATCCACGGTTCAGCGCGTTCACCACGATATTTCTGGGGTGCGAGATATGGGGCATCGGTTTCGATGAGCATGCGATCCAGTGGACAATTTTTCACTACTCCAATTAATTCGTTTTGCGGAATCGGATTTGTTTTCTTCGCAGGAAAAGTGACGACACCGGTGAAGCCTAAATAAAAACCGAGGTCGAGAAATTGTTGAGCGTTCGTCCAATTACCTGTATAGCAATGAATCACACCGCGTACATTCAGCTCTTCTTTTTTGAATTCCCGAATCGCATCGAGTATTTCCACATAAGCATCACGCACATGAATCACAAGTGGTAAATTCAAATCATGCGCCAGTTGACACTGTTCGCGAAACGCCGCTTTTTGAACTTTAATTATTTCCCCCCGATCGGCATCTGGTGGCAAATGAAATAATTCGAGACCGCACTCCCCGATTGCGATTGTTTTCTCGTGTTCGGCCAATTTTTGATAAGTCGAATAATCAAATTTTTCTTCACGTGATTTGAAAGCGACTTCACCTTCATCCACCTCGGTACTAAATAAATGTACCGGATGCAGCCCAACTGTCGCGTAAACCCCTTCATGCGCCTCCGCAAATTCCACCGCGCGAATGCTGGTGTCAATTTGTGAACCGACCACGTTCAAGAGCGTGCCTTTTTCACGGCAACGCTCATACACAATTTCGCCGTCCTCTTTATAGGCGTTGAACTGTAAATGACAATGTGTGTCAATCATAAATAATTATCGAGGTCTTCCGCCCCACTCGACGACAGTGAATCCAGAACGCACTGGCGTAGTAATCTGTGGCGCACTGACATACATGTCAGAATCAAGCGGTGTGTAGTCCATAAATATGCGAATCACTGTCTGTGGTGCTGGCGAAACAGCGAGTGGTGCAATCGGATCAAATTCCTTGTTTGTGAGGAAGCCGACGAATACATACGGTTTCACTTTTAATTTCTCTCCCCAAAATTCCATGAAATCCGCAGACTCTTTTTCATTCAAACCATACTTAGCGAGAATTTTATTCATATCACGATCGACATTTTCTCGTTTCAATACAAAACCTTTTGTCGGTGCGTCATAACTATACGCTTTACCCTCCCAAAATAAATATGGATAATTTAAACCATTCTCCAAATTTGTGAGTGCTCCATTTGGTTCAGCCACGACATTCCAACCACCGATTCCGTAGTCAGGATTGGTTTTTGAGAATCCACCGTTTGGTGTCACTTGTACATTAGCGGTCAAAGTTTTTTCAGGATAGAGATAGATTACTGGTTTGCCACACTCGGCCAGTGTCTGGAGAGAATGTTTTTTGAAGGCGTGATAATGACCGATTGGATCTTTCCAAAAAAATACCTGATGATATTTATTGAAATACTCACCCAGATCATCGTTAGACAGTTCACCTGAGTTAAATTTCTCAGATAATGCCGTCTCACCCCACGCAATCAACTGAGAAGTGAACTGAAAAGCATCGGCTAATTTATTCAAATACGGATTATTCTTGGCATTTTTCAACTCATAAATTTCGTCGCCATTACTCGCATGACCGACAACCTGCAGATTTTTTGGATCGAAACCTGGTACTTCATCCACTATTGATTGCCCTGAATACATCACCATACCACAAGCCACACGGAACGGCCCGAGGAAATCAAAAGTATCCGTCGCTGTCGCAATTTTATCATTCCAAGCAATATCGAGACGCAAATTTTCATTTGGCTTCGAATTCGGATCTACGGTCGCAAAACTCGGCATGACTTCGAGAGTCGCGGCTGACCCATCTACACGCTTCACAGCGTACCCGAGCCCGAAATAATAAATATCACCAACATCTTTTGCGCCTGCGAGGGCCACAGCATTCAACTCATCTTTCACGTTCGTCCCCCTTTTCGCATCAATTATACCACCGATGTTATCGACAGGCGGATAACCCTGATATACGTTCTTCGAACCATCAGAATTTGTGACAACATAATCAAATGGTTTGTTGTATGTTCCAATCGGATATAAATATGTAGAATCTTTATCAGAGATACTAATTTTCAAATTTGGTGATAATTCGATCGCAGCACGTACATTATCAATAACATAACCAGAAAAAAATGCAGGAGCATAGGTCGGCATCGTATCATCCATTGAACGAGGGTCCAACTTCATCGGAATATCCTGTTCGTCAACCGCCAATTTCACAAATTTTTTCGTAGCCTCATCATAAATTGCTAACTTATTCACCAACGCTCCGAAATCAGACGCCAACATGTAATACACTTTTCTTCCGGCCAAAGAATCTGGTTTCGCAATTTCACCTGCTTCATACAAATAGACCACCTGCAAATTCACTGTCGAACTCGTGTTTGGAATTTCATACCAAAGACTATCATCCGGTGAATTACTTTTCAAAAGCTGATCATAATATGGCTCCGCCACCACGAGCATTTCATTCTTCTTACTCGTCTCCACCTGTCGCGCTGGTGAATACCAATTCATCTGAATTGATTCGCCGTCGAGCATGACAGAATAATCTCGGAAACCTTCACCATTCAATTCGTATTTACCAAAACTATCAGAGAGAATTTCTCCGGTCGGTGCATAATTTATTTCACCCGATTGTGACGAAGTCACTACACCATTTTCATCAGGTCCTACTGTTTTTCCAGAGTTTTTCACTCCACTGTATATGATAGAGCCGACGCCCGCGAAGACAACCAAAGCCAAAACAACCCCAACGATTACCCAAGTCCGACTCGGCCCCCGCACTGTGTATGTCGGCCCTCCCGCCGGCGCGATATTATTATCGAGCATATTTTTGTAATTATATATATATTATTCACTGTATTATATTTGAAAATTCTCTAAAAATCAACTAGAACACCACATTCACCCACTCCACCACACTCGCCCTCCCCGCCTTTCGAAATTCGGCAATAAATTTGTCTCGAAATACTTTCACCATCTGAGCCACTTTTGACCCAGCTGATTGAAGTGGAAACAGATACAATTTCGGCGACTCACCCTCCACAAACACCGCTCCGACAGCGAGACCCTTCTGCGTATTTTCGGACCAATACTGATCGAAGACGAAATTGCCGAGAGAATAAAAAATTGGCTTGCCATTGTAGTATTCCATTTCTTGTACGACATGAGGATGATGTCCGACGATCATATCGGCGCCTGCATCAATCATTTTTTTGGCCAAAGTTCGCTGTCTCGTATTTGATGACAAATATTTGTATTCCTCACCCCAGTGTGGCGACATAATCACAAAATCACTATTCTTTTTCTCCTCTGCAATCATTTTTACCAATTGAATCTCATCAACTTTGAAATCAGTATCGTTGAAAGAAATAAAGGCAAATTTCAAACCGTTAATTTCATCATGATAGACAGATTCAGGGCCAAAAGAATATTGCGCCCCATAATATCCAATTTGCGCTTTGGCCAAATTTGCTTTATTCTCCGCGAAACCATCTCGTCCCATATCCATCATATGATTGTTCGCGAGATCAACGAATGAAAAATTATATTTTGTGAGAATGGAAATTCGTGCAGGATCGAAACGAAAAGCGATCGATTTACTGGTCGGTCGATATTTATCCGCAAACGGTCCTTCCAAATTTGCCGTAATCCGGTCCATTCCGGAGAAAAAACGATTCTCCTCCCCTGCCAGCTTCGCCAAAATCGAATCCGTACCACTTGCACTTATTACTTTTTCGACATTTCGTCCGAGCATCATGTCCCCGAAAAACAAAATACTCGCTTGCGAAGTTTTCTCTGGAATTCCTGAAGTATAGTATGATCCAAAATAGCTTGTCACCGAATTTGCATTCGCGTGCAATACTTGATTTGAATTACTATGTGTAATTCCGGCCAGTTTTTGTGCACCACGTAATTTCAAAACTTCAAACAAAAGGCGTAGAGATTCAGGTGAATCCACTTCCACTCGCGTCAAACCATTGGTCGTCGCGTTTTCCAAAATATTTCTCGTCATTTCATCATGAAAATTTGCCGCGTTTTCTGTTTGGAAATGTGATGAATCAACCGACGCGACAAAAAGTGTTTGTTTCGGAGCAAGTTTATTTAATTCATTCGCCAAATATTTAATTTTACCCGCATCAGTCCCCTGCTTGATTGTAATTGGCAGAACCCGCGCATCAGGAAAGATTTTCTCAATGAAAGAAACCGTCCCCGCGACCGCGTGTTCAGTTTCAAATACTTTTTCATCATTAGTGACATATTTCAAAGAGCGCATCGTCTCAGCGACCGAACTATCAGCACCAGAAAGAAGGCCAAATGGTGTACGCCAATCAGCCAATGAATATGAAATTTGTTTACGTCCGAGTGCGAAATGATCAGGTGTAATGAGAACAATTAATTTCGGATCGGCTTTCTCGGCAGCGCGTAATGTATCAGCAATAATTTGCCCTGCGACCAGATGATGTGGAATCACCATACCGATAACATCGACGGAGAACTTCTCGAATTGTGAATCCGTAGAAAAATATTTTGCATAATCAGATTCAGCGCTTGGCGATGCGAAATGTGTCTCTGTAATTATTTTCTCTCCTGCAATCGTGCGAATGACAGGAAATGAATTTGAATGCGAAAATGAAATATCACGATTCACATACGCGCCAATAATCAGCGCGATGACAAATAGCGCGAGTATGACTGCAGAAATTATTAAAACATTTTTTTTCATAATAGAGAGAGAAAAAGCGCCGTGTGGCGCTCTCTCGTCATTTAGCTACTAGACAATTATATTCTTCACGTAATCCACGGTGGATTTGAGCATTTGAATCGCCTGCGGTAGAAGTGGTACGAGGACATAGGCCATCGTCGAGCAAATCGGTGCAATCATGGATTCAGCCACCCTCTGCATGAATGGTTCAGACAATGGAAAACGTTCGATGAAATATATCGCGAGACCAATCGTGAGCATACCTTCGAAAACACCGAACAGTAAACCAAGCAAACGATTGAGTGAACGGATAAATGGTAAATCGGTGACGACACTGAAAACCCGATCTGCGAGCCAAAAACCAAAACCAACCAAACGATTAATGACGATAAATATCACGATAAACATGACCACTTTCGAAACATTCTCTCCCCAACCTGTCACACCCATGAGCCAACCCGCGAGCGGTTCATAGAAACGTGAAGCGATGAACGCACCGGCGACTGTACCGACGAGCGATCCAATCGTATGCACGATTCCGAACCAAAAACCGAATAATCCAAAACCAGCAATGATTATGATGAGGACGATGTCGAAAAAACTCATATTAAATAATTATAATCTCGGGAATAACGCTTCCCCTTTGGTAATTATACCATTTTTTTCAAGTTTTCCCCAAACTCGATTCTCCGCCGACAAATCCGCGCCCGACACTCCGAGTACTGATAATATTTTTTCTGCCGTGCCTGGGATCACCGGCAATAATGCAACAGCAAGATGTCGCAGACCCTCGAGCCAACGATACAATGCCGGCGCCACATCTTCACCCTGCTTCGCTCTCTCCCATGGTTTATCAGTCGAAATATCTTGATCGAGATTCTTCACGAAACGATTGATTCGCCCGACGAGTTCATCGAAGCGAAATGCATCCAAATTTGCATCATACTCGCTCCACAAATCATTTATATTTATTCCCATCGGTTCAGATTTTTCCGGTACTTTCGAATCACAGTATTTCTCGACCATCGTGACGACACGCTGAGTCAAGTTTCCGACACCATTCGCGAGATGTGCTCCGAAGAAATCCCGAAAACGCGTTTCCGACCAATCGCCATCCTCATACGATGACATCGCACCGAGTAAATAATACCGCACTGCATCAGTACCATATTTTTTGACCACATCAAATGGATTCACCACGTTACCAAGTGATTTACTCATCTTCTGCCCATCAGCCGTCACATAGCCGTGAATGAAAACCTGTTTTGATGGATTAACCCCTGCCGAGAGGAGCATTGCTTGCCACATTGCCGTCTGTTGGCGCAAATTATCTTTGCCTGCCACTTGCGTACCGGGCCAAAAATCATTGAAATCCTCGCCCTTTGGCCATGACAAAGTAGAGATATAATTGATCAAAGCATCGAACCACACATACATTACCTGCGTATCGTCTCCTGGTACGGCAATTCCCCAAGGCATTTTGGATTTGAGACGAGAGATACTGAAATCCTCGAGACCTCTCCCCACAAATGCTTTTATCTCATTGAAACGACTATCAGGCACAACGAAATCAGGATGAGCAGAATAGAAATCCAATAAAGGCTTCTGGAATTTAGAAAAACGGAAGAAATAATTTTCTTCATCAATCATTTCAATTTCCAAATTCGGATGAATTGGACAACGATCATTGACCAATTCCGAATCGGTTTTCTCAAGTTCACAACCAACACAATATTTTATTTTATAATTCTTTTTGTAAATATCCCCCGCTTCGAGACAACGATTCCAAAATTCTTGCGCCGCCGCGATATGCGCTGGATCAGTCGTGCGGATGAAATTTGTATAACTCAAATTCAGAGCTTTGCCGAGATCATTGAATCGCGCCGCATAACGATCACAATAGGTCTGAACATCTTCGCCATTTTCTTCTGCTTTCCGAAATATTTTCAGACCATGCTCATCAGTACCCGTATTGAAGACCACTTCGTCCCCCATTAATTTGTGATAGCGAGCGAGCACGTCCGCTTGGACGATTTCGAGAGCAAATCCGATGTGTGGATCGGAGTTCACGTATGGGAGAGTGGTGGTGATGTAGTATTTGGACATAAATTTTATTTGTTTTTAATAGCAATGACAAACTCGCCGCGATCTGGAATTGACATCGAGGCGATTCCACCAACCGTTCCACGATAAATGGTTTCGAATTTTTTCGTCAATTCCCTACCGACAACAATTTGTCTCTCTGGAGAAAAATATTTCGAAATTTCACCAAAACATTTCAAAATCCTATGCGGTGATTCATAGAATACGAGCGTCTCATCACGTACGGCCAATTCACGGAAATATGATTCACGACCCTTGTGTGGCGGAAAACCGCCAAAATAAAATTTGTCTGTCGCAAAACCGGAGACCGAGAGAAGTGCTACCACGGCAGACGCACCAGGAATAGAAACTACTTCCAGATCAGAATGAATCGCGAGCAAATTCTCAATCAAACGATTGCCCGGATCAGAGATACCAGGCGTGCCCGCATCGGTCACCATCGCCAAATTTTTCCCTTCTTCGAGCATTTGACTAATCTTTTGAACAATATTACCACTATTGTGCTCATGTGCCGCGATTAATGGTTTCGATATCTCAAAATGAGCCAACAATTTGGCTGTCACACGCGTGTCTTCACACAAAATCGCATCCACCGTCCGCAAGGTCTCTACCCCCCGCAAAGTCATATCCCCGAGATTGCCAATCGGTGTCGCGACGACATATAGCTTGCCTATATTCATATATATTATTTTCACAGTCATTTTAGCAAAAAAGGGGTGAAAAGGCAAGTTTTTGGCTTGACAATCAGTCCGAAGTGGTGGTACCATCGAAAAGTCGTCAAACAGTGGAGGTACGATATGGTGAAAATGCAAACCCCAATCACATGGGAACAGTGGGTTAGCCTAAAAAGAGGCGATATACTCAAAGACGCCAATGGTGGCATCTGGAAAGTGCTCTCACGTGACCCCCACAACCCAAGAGTAATATCCACAGTCTACGAAGATCGAGACGATGATGAAGGTTTGGTATTTGATCAAATGACCAATCAAATTCTTCTCGAGGAAGAGTGGGCCATTATAGTTGAACTCAACCACCCTTCCGTGACCATCATACCCGCACCACAAACGGAGTGAGCTATGCCTACCAACTGGTCCCCAATGCAAGACATTACCCTCATAACCCAAGTGGAATGGAGGGCGCTAAAACCCAAGGATTACATCCGATGTGGAAACGGGGCAAAATGGACGGTCGTGCGAACGAACGTGGACGGCAATCCAGACAAAATCCTCGTCAAACATCCACCGATGTACACAGAAGAATTAACCCTCCTTTGGGATAATCAATGTATCGTCGACATGAGAAACGGTATTCCCATCCCAGAGCTGACAAACGGGCTTTCGAGAGTTGTCCTAACACCGTAGTCTACCTCGCCCTTTCCTACTCAGCCGAATCCGCATCTGCGCGGGTTCGGTTATTTTAATATACATGGCGTTCCTTGAAAAAACACCATCCTCCACTTATTACTTTTCTTCTGCCAAATTGAACTGCACAGCGTACAATGCTTTTTTCCACTTTTCAAAATTTTTCTATCGGCAATATAGTGAACCAAAACAATAGTTGAAGATAATTTCTTTTCTTCATAATTACGAACCTCAATTTCTTCCTCTGGGCAATTTGGTAAACCCTCGACAATCGTCTGTTTTGTAGAAATTCCCCCACCCTGGTTAAATTCAAAAAAATCATCCGCCAAAAGTTCACCCAGCCGCTTGCGCGATTTTCGTGTTTTCGGATCGATTAATTCCAGCTCGAATTTTTTTACTATATATCGCTCTGCTTTTTTCATACTACTTTAAACAATACTATTGGTGACTTAAACTATTTACTCACGCGGAAACAATTTTTCACCATTTTCACCAAACAATTCAATCGCATGCACAGGACACGATTGCGCCGACATCATGAGCATATCATCATCCGCAGCATCAGGATCGACGATGTAGGCGAGGTTTTTGTCATCCATAGCGAACACACCTGGCGCCATGAAGACGCAGGAACGAGCGCCGATGCATTTGTTGCGATCGACGATAATTTTTGTAATTTTGGCGGGACTTTTCCGCGCGGATTCGAGAATGTCGTTCATACTATTTCTCGATTGCTTCAGTCGGACACACACTCATCGCCTCTTTGATTTGTTTGTCATCCATTTTTGCGTCCGCAATAATTTCTGCTTTGCCTTCATCTTCATTCAATGTGAAGATTTTTGGTGAAACCGCAGCGCAAGCGCCACAACCGATACATTTGTCTTTGTCGATTTTGAGCATAATAAATAGTTAGTTTTCTTTACCAAAATATTTTTCTGAATAAAAACGTAATAATTGTTCGATTTCGTGTCTGGCTGATTCTTCTCCCGAACCGACTTTCAATTTGCGATCCAGATCTTCCCAAGTCCGCGCACCATCCAATACAGCGTCTTCGATATCTTTATCAGTAATTTTCAAAACCTTATCGACGAGCCGTGAACTTTCCTGTACTATCCGATCATTTTGTCCTGATTTGCGGAACCAGTCATTGATCGCCCCACGTAGGGCTTTGTCGCCTAGTACGGAACAATGAATTTTGCGTGCGGGCAGGCCACCGAGACGGTCCATGATATCTTTCGGGCTGATTTTCATCGCTTGCTCGACTGTCATACCGCCTTTTTCCACCACCATCTCCGATAACATCGAAGTGGAAGCGATTGCCGAACCGCAACCAAATGTTTGCCATTTGCACTCTTTTATTTTTTCACTCTTCGGATCAACTTTGATCCAGATGACCATCTCATCGCCACAAGCCGGCGACCCGACTCGACCGACACCGTCCGCTTCATAACCACTCTCCTGACCTTGTGGCAATAAATTACGCGGATTGAAAAAATGATCTTTCACAATATCTGTATAGACCCACGAATTCCCTGTTTTGTCGCGACCATGAATTGCTTTTTTCATAAATTTATCGTTGCCAATAATTCGGATGCTGTTTTTTCTCTGGATCCACATCCAAATTCACCGGTGAAATAGAACGTAACTTCTCAACAATTTCTGGCAAATACCGGAGAACATAATCAATCTGCGACTTCGTCGTCTCGCGACCGAGTGTGAAACGCAAACTGCCGTGCGCGTATTCATATGGTAGGCCAATCGCCATGAGCACATGTGATGGATTCAATGATGCCGAATCGCACGCGGAACCAGTCGAACAATATATACCATATTCATTCAAATACAGAAGCAATGCCTCACCTTCGATATTCAAAAAAGAAACATTGAGATTGTTCGGCAAACGCAATCGTTCATCTCCCAACTCCGGACCATTCAATAATATTTTCGGAATGCGCTTTTTCAATTCGGCAAAAAAATAGTCACGTAATTTTATTAAGCGAGCATTTTCTTTCAATTTTTTCTTTTCAGCCAATGCGAATGCTGTCGCGAGGCCGACTACACCCGGAATATTTTCCGTTCCCGCTCGCACACCGAATTCTTGATGTCCACCGTATTGCAGAGGCGCAATTTTCACACCACGACGTCTATACAAAAACCCTGTGCCTTTCGGACCGTAAATTTTCCCACCGTTCACACTCATCAGATCGACATGTAATTTTTCCACATTCAAATCGAGTGCTCCGACTGCCTGACAAGCATCCGAAAAGAAATATGGATAAACAGTATTATTAGTTTTACGCCATTTCAAAATCTCTCGACCGATATCTGCGAGCGGTTCCACTGTACCAATTTCATTGTTCGCGTACATGACAGCGACCAAAATCGTCTCTGGACGCAAAGCCTCCATAACTTTTTTTGCTGAAATGAAGCCTGTTTTATCTGGTTCCAAATATGTAACCTCAAATCCTTCGCTCTCGAGAATCTCACAAGCACGCAAGACCGCATGATGTTCAATTTTGGTTGTGATTATATGTTTTTTCTTTGGATCAGTTTTCGCTGCGGCCCGCATCACGCCAAAAATCGCCAAATTATCCGCTTCAGTACCACCTGATGTGAAAATTATATTGTCCGGAAGTGCACCGATAATTTCGGCCACCTGACGACGTGCATCATTCAGCGCACCATTCACTTCCCTACCCGGATCATAAAGAGCCGACGGATTCGCAAACATTTTCGTATAGTACAGTCGCATCACCCTTTCCACACTCAAATCGAGCGGTGTAGTCGCCGCGTGATCGAGGTAGACGATTTTTTTGGTTTTTGGTTTAACTAAAAATGACATAATTATTTCACAGCTTCATGCAAATTAATTTTTTCTAAATACGCCATCATGTGTTTGTTCAAATCGATAAACACTTTTTTGGCACGACAATTATGCTGACGCGGACACTTGCCATTCGGATTCGCACATTCTACCAAGTCACTACCGACATTGACCGCCGAGACGACATCACGCAGAGAAATTTTCTCACTAGGTCGCGCGAGCACATAGCCTCCTGCCGAACCTTTCACAGACTTCACGAGACCGTGGGTGCGCAAAACCCGAGCGATTTTTTGTAAAAATAAAAAAGAGATACCACTTTCATCGGCAAATTTTTTCAGCGACAATCTTTCTCCCTGATTCACAGCGAGCGCGAGGACGAATTGTAGGGCGTAGTCCAATTGTTTTGAAGCTTGCATCATAGACTTTACAACACGATACAGTTAATATATACTACCGTAGTATGATATATTATTTTTGAACAAGTGTCAAACTATGAAAAACCTGAGACTAGACTCGAAACTTATCACTAAAAAATCACTCACGGCAGACGTTTTAGAGATTAAAATTGTGAAACCAGCCAATTTCACTTTCACACCTGGACAGTTCATCCAATTCTACATACCTCATGCGGACGGCGAGCAATTACGAGCATATTCGATTGCAAATTTGCCAGATGCGCCAGAACTCACATTTATCATCAAAATCCTACCAAACGGCCTTGCGAGCACATACTTCACCGATCTCGCAATTGGATCGTCACTGCACATTACCGAATCCCAGGGATTTTTCCATATCAAAACTGATAATAAACCACTCATATACTTGGCGGGTGGTACCGGCCTCGCCCCAGTGTACAGCCACCTCCTCTTTCTCACCGCAAATCACGATCAGCGCCCGATCATTTTATTTTTCGGGGTGAAACATGAAGAAAATATTTTTTATTTAGAAGAATTACAAAAAATATCTGACACACTCCCAAATTTCAAATACCAAATTGTGCTGTCTGAACCGAGTGAGTCATGGACGGGTCCGAGCGGCTATGTAAATGAACACCTCCCGAGCGATTTACCGAATTATGATTATTATCTCGCCGGCGCTCCGGAAATGGTACGTACAATTACAATGAAACTGGTCACCGCGAAGGTACCAGTTCCACAAATTCATTTCGAAGCCTACTAAAAAGGCAAGGTGAGATTGATATTGTTTCCACCACCCTGCGCCCCGCCCACTTTCACGATTGGTGGATCGAAATTGACGGCGAGCGGTTGAAGTTCGCCGGTTAATTTCGAATAATAAATCATCTTATTTTTACGACCATAGTCATAGACTTCCTTGGTCACTTTCACGTCCTGCTCGCAGTATTTTTTGATTTCATCAATTTTCCCTTCTTCGAACCATTTCATCGCCTGCATACCGTCGGCGCTTTTTTCGATTTGCAAAGTCGCTTTCGCAATATCGTTCAATTTGAAACGCGTCCCCGAAGTCTCTTTTATTACTTTCAATAAATCGAGATGTGGCAAACGGGTCAAATCACCTGCATAATATCGATTCAAAATCGGCACATCGAAATGTTCACTGTTGTATCCAATGATCCGCTCCGCTTTTTCGAGAATTGGCCACAACTGATTCAGCTCACTCTCGACAAACGAACGATAACTGTCTGTCTCGTATTCATAAATCGAAACGACCGTGACTTTCATGGTATCAAAATTCCGAATATCGCCGATGGTCTCAATATCAAAAACTACTTCACGTGACATAAAAAAATAAATTTAAGAGCCCAAACATTTTACCACATCCAATCATTCATTACCAGCTGCCAATTGTCCACATGCCGCATCGATATCCGTACCGAAACGATAGCGTGTCGTCGTGTACACACCATTCTGGTGTAAATAGTCTTGAAATTTTTTAATTGTCGTGACGTCAGATGCGCGAAATATGCCGGTCGGATTGTACCGAATCAAATTCACCATGTAGAGCCTCCGACCCGACAGCAGTTTAATTAAATCTTTCGCATCCGAGAGACGGTCATTGACGCCACGAATCATGAGGTATTCGAGCATGACTTTGCGATTCGTCTTTTCGATAAATCCATCTGTCGCGGTAAAAATATCATCGAGAGAATACTGACAAGCCACCGGCATGAGACTTTTACGCAATTCGTCATTCGCCGCGTGGAGGGACAGTGCCAAATTAATCGGCAAATCTTCCGCTGATAATTTATTTATTCCCGGTACAATGCCCGCAGTCGAAACAGAAATATGACGCGCGCCGATCGATAGTCCCTGCTGATCATTCAATACCCTGATTGCCCGCACCACCGCATCATAATTCAACATCGGCTCACCCATCCCCATGAAAACGACATTCGTCACTTTCACACCTTCTGCTTTCAAACCACGTGAAAAAAACAACACTTGATCCAAAATCTCACCGACGGTCAAATTACGTTTGAACCCGAGCCGACCGGTCGCACAAAAAGCACAACCCAAAGGACAGCCCACTTGAGTGGACACACAAACCGTATTTCGCCCGCTACTATGACGCATGAGCACTGATTCGATCTTGTTGTCATCGGACAGAGTAATCAAGACTTTGCCTGACTCACTCTGTTTGGATTTGAATTCTTCGGCGTTAATTGCAAGCGGCGCTTCTGAATTTAGCCGGTTGCGCAATTCGAGCGGAAAAACTGTCACCTCATTCCAATCAGAAATCAGATCGATAAAAACTGCCTGTTTCATTTGTTTCCAACGGAATTTTTTTTCCGCTCCGAATATTTCTTCAACTTTTCCCCAATTCATAAAGTTATTTCGTCTGAACTTCTTCAGAATTCTTTTTCGAGAAGAATTTCGTGACGAGTATAGTCACAGTCACGATAATGATGGTAATAATTACCGCGTAGACTAATTTCGCGAGCCACGTATTACGTGACATTGGAAAAATGTATTCAATCAAACTCTTAATCGCTTCATTCCAAGCAAGACCGGCAATCATTCCGAACGCTCCGACCATGTACGAGAGAATTTGTCTACGTACTTCGGCTTTAATTTTTTGACTTTCGTCTTTGATTTTTTGCACTGATGTGTCGAGCATACATTAATTTTACTTAATAAATCCTCTCTCCTACGCTCCACCCCGCAATGGGGTAGAGCTTCGGCAGAGCAAGCTTGCCAATAAAATATAACTACTTAATAAAACCACCGGCCTGTAGCGACCAAAGCTTCGCGTATAGACCACCGCGTTTCGTCGTCAATTCCGCATGTGTTCCTCGTTCGACGATTTGCCCCGCATCCATCACCAAAATCTCATTCATTTTCATAATTGTCGAGAGACGATGGGCAATCACAATTGAAGTCTTGCCTCGCATCAAACGTTCGAGAGCGGTCTGAATTTCTCTCTCTGACTCAGAATCCAGACTCGATGTCGCCTCATCCAAAATCAAAATCGGCGCATTGCGCAGGATCGCACGCGCAATCGCAATACGTTGTCTCTCTCCACCGGACAGCTTCACGCCACGCTCACCGACGAGCGTATTGTAACCATCTTGGAAACTACTGATGAAATCATGCGCATTTGCCGATTTAGCCGCTTCCTTCACCTCTTCATCGGTCGCATTTGGACGACCATAGCGAATATTTTCGAGTAAACTGCGGTGAAATAGAATCGGATCTTGCGGCACAAAACCAATATTTTGCCACAGCGACTCCAGTGTCACTTTGGCAATATCTTGACCGTCAATCAAAATTTGTCCACCGGTCAAATTATGCATTCTCAAAAGCAATTTCACGATAGTGGATTTACCGGCACCCGACGGACCGACCAAAGCAATTTTTTTACCTGCTTCGAAATTAATATTTACGCCATTCAGTACATCCCCGCCTTCAATATATGAAAATACAACATCTTCGAAAACTATTTTACCATCATTTACTTTTAATTTCCCCGCTTTTGGTGCGTCCACAATTTCATGTGGTGTCTGTAAAACCTCCGTCATCTCCGCCGCATCCGTAATCGCCTCAAAAGTGCGCGAAATCAAATGGCCGATATCAAAAACCCTCCCCGTGATGAGAATAACAAAGGATTGCAACATGACAATATCACCGACACTGAGTGATCCTTTACGGAATAACACGATTGACCCGTAAATCATGATGACTTGCAAAAGCAATCCTACAAAAGAGATCGCCCCAAATAATTTAGTTGACATGATCCACGATTTGTAACGTAAATTATTGAGAATATCCACCTTCTGAGAAAAAAACCCTTTTTCTCGCTCGAAACCATTCCAAATTTTTACGAACTGATGATTGGTAAAAGTATCAGCGAGGACTCCGCTCACTACCGAATCTGCTTCCCCTCTCTCGATATCAGTACTAATTCTGTACTTCACAAACTGTGTCACTATCGCTGAAAATACCAATAACCAGACCAGCATTCCAACACCTAACCAAATATTTTTATAAAACAGAATTCCCAAAATTGTACTGATGTATATGACAGTCGGCAAGAAATTGAAATAAATTCTATCCAAAACAGTTTCATACGCACCCACAAAACGGTTCACTTTTTTCACAAGTGAACCGACGAAGTTGTTATTGAAGTATGTGAATGAGTGTTTGTGGATATAATTAAAACATGTCCGCGTCAAATCGGCCATACCGAAACTTTCCGCCCGTGACAAGGCATACGACATATAACGCCACCCGAACCAACCCACAAAACTGACAACTGCGAATTCAGCGACCAATTTGTAGACGACGCCATAATCAATCACATCTCTCGCTCCCGACATCGCATCGATAATATTACGAACAATAACTGGCGACACAACACTCACAAGCGGAGATACAATCGTTGCGAATAAAGCTAAAAATAAATGTACCTTATAAGGACGTGAATGGTCCCAATAATAACACAGTGTTTGTTTTATATAACTTTTATTGTTTTTTTTATCTGTATTTGACATAAGATTTCTATTATTTGCGCTAATTATATAACTTTTTCACCTGACTGGCAAATCCCCCAAACCACCAACCCTCTTGACTTTTTATCCAAAATAACATAAGCTTAATCCAGCTATTTTCAGCTCTTTTCAATACAGGAGAAAGCATGATACATGAAAACAAGTCCTATTCTTGGCAATTTGTAGATAACCAACTGACCCTCGTAGGAGGTGCGCCACCAATCAAAATTCGAGTCGATCTCAAATTAGGTCACGAACTAGTCTATACCATCATAAATGAAAAAACCGGGGCAATCATCAACCCGCCAACCACCGATGAGGCCAGCGCCAAGCGCTATCTCAACGGATCCATTCGTCGAGGCGATACCGACAGAAAACTGATTTCGACTCCAAGAATCATTGGAGAATTCTCGCTAGAATACCTGCGAAACAAGGAAATCGTAATAGTGCCTGCCCAAAAAATAATCAAGGGGCAAAAACGAGTACTCGCCTTCATCAGTGTGGCCGGAAATCGTGCTGAGATAATAAATGACTATACCACCGCGAAAGTTATCCAAAGATCTGAATCGCGACCATCACCAACAGCAGTCCGACAGGAACTTGTCGCCATACTGTCTGCCGGGCAGTGGCTAGTCATAAAACACAGCTTAACCACAGACCCGAACGAAATTAAAACCAACGACCCAATTGTGACTGTATATCGTTGGGATGGTTATATGTTACATGAGAACTGCATCAAGGAGGCGGGATTAGAAAAATACCACATAAACCCGCAAGGTGTTTCCACGTGGTCCATAAATTTCTAATACACCGCATCAAAGCCACCTCCATCGGGGTGGATTTTTATTTTAGAGGAGACCTCTTTCGAGACGGCGCTGTTCGTTTTCATCCAAGATCATTTTACGAATGCGTACCGATTTCGGTGTCACTTCGACCAATTCATCATCGCCGATATAAGCGAGAGAATCTTCGAGAGTCATTTCTTTTGGCGCATTGAAATGTTCTGATACCCCATCACCTTTGGAACGCATATTTGATAATTTTTTTTCTTTACAAACATTCACGCGCATATCGCCTTTTTTTGAATTTTGTCCCACCACTTGTCCATAATATACTTCAACCCCCGGCCCGACAAACATTTCACCACGATCCTGAATTGCAAGCAAGCCATATAATCGTGTCTCTCCCGACTCGTGTGCCACCAATGAACCTTGTTCACGTTCTTTCCAGTTTTCCTTATCAGGCAAATAGTCATAAAACAAAGTGTTCATGATGCCAAGCCCTTTCGTCGCAGTCAAAAATTCATTCTTATACCCGAACAGACCACGTGTCGGCACAATAAATTCCAAATGGGTTATGCCGTTCTTGGAACTCATTTCCTGCATTTCGGCATTGCGCGCGCCGAGCGATTGGATGACTGCGCCACCGTATTGTTCCGGAACCTCCACAAATATCTGATCATAAGGTACAAGCGTATGACCGTCGACAATTCGGGCAATTACCTGCGGACGAGAAACCTGAAACTCATAACCCTCACGACGCAAACGTTCAATCAAAATCGCTAAATGTAATTCACCACGACCACACACAATCCATTTACCATCTGTCGAATCTTCAACACGCAATGCCATATCAGTCTCCAGCTCTTTCATGAGTCGGGCACGAATTTGTCTTGAAGTATTAAATTGCCCTTCTCGGCCTGCAAAAGGAGAATCGTTAACTGTAAAAGTCATTTTCACAGTCGGTTCGTCAATCTCAAGTAAAGGCAGGGCAATCGGATTCAATGGGTCAGCGATCGTTTCACCAATATTAATATCAGAAACCCCCGATATCGCGACAATGTCACCAGCGCTTGCTTCATTCGAATCCACACGACCGAGTCCGACAAAAGTCATGAGTGACGTCAAACGACATTTTTTAATTTTTCCATCACGTGCAATATGTGCAACCTCCATACCAGTTTTGATTTTCCCCGCAAATATTTTTCCGGTTGCAATCCGTCCGCGAAAATCATCACCACTAATTGTGGTCACACGCATTTGGAGCGGCGCATCGGGCTGACAAACCGGTGCCGGAATATATTTCACTATGGCATCAAAAATTGGTGAAATGTCTTGCATTTTTTCAAGCTCGGCTGTCAGTCCCGCCTTACCGATACGGGCGGCGGCATACAGCACCGGAAAATCAATATATGAATCATCAGCACCAAGTTCGACGAATAAATCAAATGTCTTATCAAGCGCAAAATCCGGTCGCGCGTCCGTCTTGTCAATTTTATTAACAACAACAATGACCTTATGCTTCAGTTCCAACGCTTTTTTCAAAACAAAACGTGTTTGTGGCATCGGGCCTTCCTTCGCATCGACGAGTAAAATTACACCGTCGGCCATCGACAAAACACGCTCTACCTCTCCCCCGAAATCGGCATGACCCGGAGTATCAATAATATTAATTTTTATGCCATTCCACAGGACAGATGCATTTTTGGAAAATATGGTAATTCCGCGTTCTTTCTCTAAATCATTCGAGTCCATTACACATATTTCGTTCTCGACATCCTTACTAAGTTTAGTTTTGGACTGACGCAACAAAGCATCCACAAGCGTGGTTTTGCCATGGTCTACGTGGGCGATAATTGCGACATTTCTTATTTCCATATGTGTAATCTAAAAATCCGGCTTATTATAGCCTAAAATTTAAGCTCTGTCAAGTTTATGACATACTCCCCAATTTTCAAACAAAAAATCGCTTGTTTAAGGCGATTTTTATCACTATTTAGGCCTTTTTGAACTTCACCGCAAACACTGGTTCGTATTTATTGTCGTATTCATCCTTGAATTCGACCGTCTCCCCCTTCATAAGTTTCGTCACAGCGATGTCGTTCAACATCTCCATATCCGACTCAATGTCAATTTTTAAATCTTCCACTTGAGCAATTTCAGTCTGGAAATTTTCGCGGATCGTCGCCTCAATCTGTTTACGGCGCATTTTCAAGGTTTTCATTTTTTCTTCTAAATCTTTGTATTCCATGGTACCGGCGAGAGCGTCTTTGTAGGCAGTGCGCAAATCCTTGATTTTTTTACGATTCGCTCGCACGCGACTGAAAATTTCCTGGACATCTTGCATAGTTTATATTTGTTATTAATTTATTATTCAAAAAATAATTTTCTGGCATTTCCACTCAAAACTTTTTCACGAACTTCTTTCGGGAAAGCCTCTCTCACCGTATCGAAGTACGGATCAATAAGACGCAGTGGCGAATCTTCGCCATAATAATCAGTTCCAAAAAGAATTTTGTTTTTTACTCCTGGATAGTAATCAATCAGAGACTTAATATCACGCACATACCTTTTGCGTAATGGTTTAATGTCTTTATCATTACCAGAATCATCAATCGTACCGCTCATGTCGAGATATACATTTTTATTTTTTTCGGCCACCGTCACTGCTTCGAGCATGAAAGGAAAACCGATGTGCGCAATAATAATCCGACAATCTGGGAAAAGAGTCGCTAGCTCATCGACATGCATCGGGTGAGAATACTTGAGCATACCAACATGGCGAATATCCCAAACATCACCACTATGGAAAATCAATGGTTTATTATACGATTGGCACAAATCGGCAATTACTTTCACATTTCCATCGGCTGGAGTGAAATATTGATAGCCCGGGTACAACTTGATGCCGACAATTTTCTTATCCGCAAATAATTGATCCAAATGCTCGACTTGCTCTTGGATATCACGACCCATATCGACCGTACCGACAATAGACAATTCCGGATGGACCGACGCCAAATTTAGCAATTCATTGATATGATCGAAATCAAACCAAGCAAAAACTATCGAATGATCAATTCGACCGCGCGCGCGTTTTCGGTAGTCGCGCCACATTTGTTCGTTGTAAATATGAGTATGTGCGTCAATAACCATATTTTATTTTATTTTTTATGATGTCAGTATATTGCGATTCGGCACATTTGTCAATAAAAAATAACTGTTGATAACCTCAAAAGGACGCTGAGACCGTTCCGCGCATAAATTCAGCCACCCGATCATCAACGATTACATCGCGAAAAGAAAGTGGTCGACTCAAAGTAATTCCATCGAGCGAACGACAACGACTGAGCGCCACGTACAATTGCCCATGTGCGAAAATTCCACGCCCGACGTCGATGACGGCTTTCGAAAATGTTTTCCCCTGGCTCTTGTGAATCGTCACTGCCCAGGCGAGTTTGAGTGGATATTGCATGAATTTACCGATACTTTTTGATTGGAGTGATTCCGTGTGTTTATTGAATTTATATCGATACAAATCCCAAGTGTGCGGTCCGACTTGAACCACATTTCCATCTTCGAGTTCTACCATTACAAAAATTAGTCCATTCTCATCAGCCTCGACCGATTGTACAATCCCGATTGAACCATTCACCCACTGCCCCATCGAATCATTGGCGATGAGCATCACCTGTGCTCCAATTTTCAAACGTAAATTTTCTTCGGTCGGCAGAGATCGTCGATCGAAATCGCCATCGATCACTCCCGCCAAATTATATTCTCTCCCCGGCAATGTCCGTAATCGTGTATCATTAATCATGGCCGCCTGTGAATTGGTCGCCGTGAGTAAAATCTCGCAATTGTCTGTCGAAGCCCTCGGATTTACCCGCTTATTCAAAATCGACAAATCTTCTTCGGTCGTTCCGTTTGATCGCACACGATTCAATAATTCAATAAAACTCTTGTCGGTCTGACGATGAATACGCTCGAGACAAAATGTCTGCAAAGAAACGACAGAACCAAATAATTTCTGTTCATTCAAAACCCGAGCGGAAAAAAAATACGGAGTGGTATATAACGACTCGAAAGCTTGACGTTCGTTCTCAGTCAAAACCGGTGGTAATTGAAACAAATCCCCGACAAAAATCATTTGTGTACCACCAAATGGCGCATTACGATCTCGGCCATTCAGACGCATGAATTTATCAATACAATCAAGCAAATCTGCTCGCACCATCGAAACTTCATCAATCACAATCGCATCCAACTTTTGGTACATATTGTTGTTTCCCGTTTTTCCTTGCTTGTAGATATTTGCGAGCGTCGTGCTCGGTTTGAAACCGAAAAACGAATGCACCGTCTGACCACGCACGTTCAGAGCCGCTACCCCAGTCGGAGCGAGAATCACAATATTCTTCACCGTATTATCACGCCAGTAATTCAACAGAGTGGATTTACCCGTCCCCGCCCGCCCAGTCAAAAATATATGCTCCCGAGAATTCTCAAGCAAATCAAACGCCCGATCAAATTCATCTGAACGAATCAAATTTATCGCTCGCGGAGGCGCCTCACCCTTCAAGTCTTCCTTCTTTTTTCTTCTGATAGAATATTTATGCATAACATGAATAGTTTATCACACATACAGAGAAAAAAATAGGGTTACAAAAATCACGCTATCTAATATAACAACCCATTAAAATACTATGGTTTTCACCAGTCCCAAATCACCCGTCGGCGTTTTTTCAGGATGGAGTGTTTTTTCTTGCTTTCTAATTTTTTTATTTTTGAAGACTTCGTCGGTCGGGTCGGACGGCGTAATTTCGGTACGCGGATAGCGCTTGCGACGAGTGCGCGCAGGCGCTGAATTGCCAATGCGCGATTTTGAGGCTGAGAACGCTCCTCATCGGCAGAAATTACAATTTCATCCGCATAATTTAGACGATTCGCTAATTTAGCCCGAATACGCATTTTTTCTTCATCCGTAAAAACGCGCGATGCCCCGACGCGCCAATGCACAGCCACCTTTGAAGACACCTTATTTACATTTTGACCGCCCGCACCGCCAGAGCGTGCGAATGTGATGTGAATTTCGTTTTCGGGAACAAGCACCTGTGATATCATATGATACCGTTACTTAACCCCGATTTATCAAGAAAATTGTGTATGCAATATACATACAAACAAATAACACACCCTGCCAGCGATCTAATTTATGTCGCGAACCCAAAAACATAAAAATAAACAGAACTAGGGTCGTAAATACACCCACCAAGACATCAATATTAATCACCGGTGAAAATGGTAATTGAATAATTGTGCCTGTAAGTCCTAAAATCCAAAACACATTGAAGATGTTGGATCCAACAATGTTCCCAACCGCAATATCATCGTGATGATGGTAGGCCGCCACAAGTGAGGTGGCCAATTCCGGCAAGGACGTACCAACCGCCACTATTGTGAGACCAATCAAAGCTTCCGAAAGACCGGCCAATCGCGCTAGAATCACAGCATTATCCACAAAAAACTTTCCGCCCACTCCAAGCAAAATTAATCCGCCAATTGTAAAAATTATTGACAGTCCCCAAGAATATGTTTTTATTTCTTCGCCCTTACCGTTATCTGATTTTGCAATGCCAAAAGTATAATACATAAATACAATAAACAGCGCAATCAAAGAAAAACCGTCTGTGCGCGCAATTGCATTGAAAGCCACACCATCAAACAAACTATCATTCCCCATTGTAAAAACCAAAACCATTGCTAATAACGCGAAAGGGATTTCCTTCCAAACGGTACTTTTCTTTATTGACAATGGATAAATAATTGCTGATATTCCCAAGATTAATAATATGTTCGCGATATTACTGCCAACAACATTTCCAATCGCAATATCCGGGACCTTTTTAATTGCCGACACTATATTCACCACCAATTCCGGAGCCGATGTGCCAAATGCCACCACGGTCAAACCTACTACTAAAGCGGAAATACCAGCTTTCTTCGCAATAGACGCCGAGCCACGAACCAATATTTCAGCCCCAAATATTAAAACTGCTAAACTAACCAAAATTATTACTATTGAAATAAACATATTTTTACTAGATTAAGCTGAAAAAACTATATCATATTTTAATTATTTACGCAACAATATAATACAAATAATCAACAAAGGAAATCACTAACGAAAAAAATATTATTATAACGATAATTGCCAAAAAGTAAAAATTCTCTACAAAAAACAGTTTAGAATTATTCAAAACTTGATTAAAAGTAAATTTCATCATATGATATACAACAACTATGCAAATCCCCCGTCGCAAACCCGGTAAATATGCACTCGTAAGGCCTGATCCATACATATCGCAGGCTCGTTTTGACGAGCTCACAGAGAAATTGGATAAATTAAAGAATGTTAGTCGCCCACCCGCAATCGCCGAAGTAAAACGGCTCGCCATGATGGGTGACTTCTCCGAAAACTATGCTTACCAAATTGCCAAAGGACGACTACGTGGTATCAATAATCGCATTCTCGCGATTGAAACGGAGCTAAATCGCGCGGAAATTATTAAACCAAAAAATACCAACTTCGTTCAAATTGGCCATACTGTGACTCTCGAAACTTGCGGAAAACAAAGAATTTACCAAATCCTCGGTTCAGCCGAAACCGATCCCACTTCCGGAAAAATTTCTCACAATTCTCCACTCGGCAACGCTCTCATTGGACACCATGTCGGCGAAAAAGTTCTCGTCCATCAGGGAGACCACAGCAAAGAATATACGATTCTGAAAATCGACTAGATTAATTTCAAAGTAAGTGACTGAGTAAGATTTTCAAACCAATCCCAACCAAAACAAGTGCCCCGAGAATTTCTGCTTTTTTACCCCACCTCTCACCACACATTTTACCGAGACACACCGCCATGAGTGTCAGACAAAAAATTGAGACACCAATTACCGAGACCGCGAGCCAGACGTTGACAGGCACAAATGCAAATGAAATCCCAATAATCAGCGAATCAATACTCGTCGCAACAGACAACAAAAGTAAAACTTTGTTGTTTTTTATATCCACTTCCCGCTCCGCGACCGGTCGCAGAGATTCAACAAACATTTTCACACCGAGGCCTGCGAGTAGTACGAATGCAATCCAGTGATCAATACCGTTGATAATTAAAGCAAACCCGTCGCCGATCAACCAACCGACGAGAGGCATCAAAAAATGAAACAGTCCGAAAGAAAAAGCAATTTTCACGACTTGGAGCAGAGACATCTTCACGTGGCGTGCGCTGTTCGCGGCGGCTACGGCCATTCCATCGAAAGATAGGGCGAGAGCGATTAAAAGTATGTTATATAATGACATAAAAATTATTTGGCTCAAAATACATATTGAACCACGAGCCCCGCGACCACACTAATTCCAAATAACAACCCAATTACCGAATACACTCTCTTCTTATCACTTTCTTCACGCAGTAGCACGAGCAAACCCAAACCACCACTCGCACATAAGCCTGCAATCACCGCTCCAAATGTAATCACACCTTTCAAATATAGTTCCGTAATCGCAACCGATGCCGCACAATTCGGAATCAAACCGACGAGAGCCGCGAAAAACGGCTGTGCCCATGTGTGCCCGGCCAAGAATCCCGCAAATACCTGCTCTCCAACCCAGAAAATCAAAAAATTAATCCCAAGTGAAACAAAAAATATAAACAGGAAAATTTTGGCGGTATGAATAATCGGATGTAAAAAAATTTCTTTATAATTAAATTTATTTGGCAACGGGCAAGAATTATGCCCACAACACGATTCTTCGCGTTCGAATATTTCCGCGTGATGATGCCCTTCTTCATCCTGTCCCATGGTGTATGCCTCGATATGTGAAAGTGTTTTTTGATTCGCTTTGCGATACAGGAAATCAATTGAAAAACCCGCAATTAGCGCGATTATAATTTTCGTCAGAATTATTGGCACAATCAAACCAGCCTTGTCAGGCTGGGATAGAATAATTGGAATAGCTTCGTCAGAGGTCGCCAAATAGACTGCGAGCAGTGTGCCAATAGTCACTAACCTCTCCACATACAGCGCCGTCGCCACGACCGAGAAACCACACTGTGGCAAACTTCCGACCACTGCCCCGATCGCTGGGCCGGTTTTGCCCGCCCTCTGCACCTGTCCTCGAATCCGACTACCCCATTTGTATTCTACGAGTTCAATACCAATATAGATAATAAGTAAAAACGGCACCAATTTCGCGGTGTCGAGTAAGGCATCAAAAAATATCTCGAACATAAATATTATTCTGTTTAACTATTTGCGTTGTATCATATCACAAATAAACAAATAAAACAAGGTGCTTTTAACACCTTGTTTGCAGGATTACCTTATAGGAATTACTGCAACTGGATCAGTTTGGCGACCAATTGAGTCTCGGCATTCACACTACCAACAAACACCGCTCCACCGCCGACTTTCAAAGCGGACAAACCAACTTCTGTCGAAGAAGACATGATTACGGTGTCAGCCGCAGAAACAACAACTTGCTCTTTCGCACCGTTATTCACGATCGTGATGAGATTGCCTTCGACTTTCGAGATTGTACCATAGACGCGAACAACATCAGATCGATCATCTGATCTGCCCCAGCCTTTCATCATGCCGGCACCGCCACAATCACACTTGCCATCTTTTTGGCAAAGTGAAGTCACGTTACCCATCATCAATTTATTTCCCCTATCCCAACCACCAGAACGCTGGAATTTGAAAACAATCATCGATGAAATCGAAAACACCACAAACATCGCAACCAAAAAGAAAAATATGCCAAGTACCCATTTCCAAACAGGGTGTTCGATGCAACATTCTTTTTTCATAAAAAAATAATATTATTAAAAAATTTAATTATTTACGACCTTTGTTTCATTATACCATAAAAAACAGACTAAAACAAAGCAAGGCAAGTTGAAACAGACTCCCCTGTGTATAAATTGAATACTGTACTTGTCACTTCCGCAAATCTGCGACGAAATACACAATAAGATATTTTTGTCCGAAATGTTTTTCAATAAAAAGACCCTGTCACCAGAATCTAGTGATAACAAGGTCAGAGCAATGAACAACCGACACGGTCAAGCACGGACGAAATCTGGCACAAACGGCAAATTCGTGTTCACCTCACCCGGAACATAGGTCGTGTGAGTGATAACCGCCTCCGGATATCGTTTGGTAAACCTACTGCCGCGTATGCGACCTCGACACAACGCGTGTTGAGGGAAAGAATCGTCACCCTCCACATCTTCACGTTTCAACCCAACAATATCTGCGAATGCGTCCGCCCCGATCTTTTTGGCGCTTGGCAAGAATACGACTGTAATCTCTACCTTACGCAATTTTCCCACATTTGTCACATCTGCACGCCATCCCCAAAAAGACATCGTAAACCTCCATATATTTGAGTGAAACCAACCAAGTCCTCACATATTAAAACAAAAATCTCCCCAAAAATCAATTGGAGAGATTCCTCCGGCTAAATCACCTATTCACTCTCTCCTCGATTCTTTTCAGTCGACTATCCATTTCATGAATTTCCTTCTTGATTGAATCGCTTTCATTCAAATCAGCTCGGATTTCTTCTTCCGTTTTTTCAGCTATTTTCTTTTCTTTTTTCAAACCTGAAATAATAATTTCGTTGCCGATAAAACTTGTGACAAACAAACCTACCGCCAAGAGCAGTACCACACCAATCATCATCGACAGCGGACCATCCCACCAGGGTAATTCAAACATGCTCGTACTTGTCACCCCACCATCGACCGCGAAAAAATACTCCATAATCGAATCAACCGTATGCCATACGCCACGCCAGAATATTATCACACCAGCTCCGCCAACGAAAGCATAGATAATCGGATAATGACTCAGTTTTCCTCGAACTCTATCCTCTAAACGATCCCCTGCCTTGTAAATTTTCTTGAACAACATACAGTTTTAATTAGATTTTTTTCGGAAAGATAATTGATAATACAATCGACATAAAAAGAGCGAACATAATAATTCCAAATGAAACTAGTGAAGAAATATGCACTCCAAATATTCCTGAAAGCATTTTCAGGCCGATAAACAGCAAAATGAAGGCCAAGCCTTTCTGCAAATGATGGAACCGATGTAAAACGCTCTCAACCAGGAAAAACAATGCCCGCAAACCCATAATTGCAAAAATATTTGAAGTGAACACAATAAATAAGTTTTGCGAAATCGAAAATACCGCCGGAATTGAATCAACCGCAAAAATAATATCCGTACTCTCAATCAAAACCATCACCAATAGCAATGAAGTTGCCATGAGTTTGCCATTTTCCCGACAAAAAAACTTACCATTATGATGATTCGCCGTAAACGGCAAAACCCTACGGACAAATTTCAAAATTTTATTATTATTGAAATCAACATGTTCCTCTTTTTTATCCTTCAATAATTTAATACCTGTATAAACCAAAATTGCACCAAAAACATACAAAACCCAAAAAAATTGATGAATAATATATACTCCCGCGCTGATGAAAATTCCTCGAAACATGATCGCACCCATTATTCCCCAAAACAAAACTCGATGATGATATTTCTCCTCTAATTTGAAATAACTGAAAATCAGCATGATGATGAATAGATTATCTACCGACAGCATTTTCTCCGTCACATACGCACTCATGAACTGTGCCGCTAATTCTCGACCCATGTATAAAAATATCAAAAAGCCAAACCCGACTGAAATTATTATCCAGAAAAGAGACTGGACTAGAGCTGAATTGAATTCGACTTTGTGACTCTTTCGATTGAGGTACCCCAAATCGACAACCAAAAAAAGGGTCACAATGACCACAAATACAATAAATAATTCTGTCTGTATCCCCATATATTAAGAAAAATTTACAAAAAACCGGCAAAACCGGTTTTAATTAGTATTGACTCAGTGCTCTGAAGCGCTTTCGAAATGAAAGACCTATCGCTCCTCCGCTCCTCAATACTCAAGGTATATTTATTATATCAAATATCCAGCCTGTACACAAGTAGCCAAAATTTGACTTCCCAAAAGAAGTGATGTATAGTAAAGGTCTACAAAATATCCTTAGAAAATTAGTCGACCTTCTTTCGCGATATATCATTTGTATTTTATTTACTAGTCAAATTCTATGAAAGGTACTGTCAAAAGTATCATCTCTGAGAAGCACTTCGGGTTCATTACACCAGAAGATGGTTCAAAAGATGTTTTCTTCCATGAGACAGGACTCCAGGGAATCGAATTCTCTGAATTGAAGTCCGGCGATATGGTCAGCTTTGACGTCGAGCAATCCGAAAAAGGACCTCGCGCTATGAACGTCACTCGCGCTTAATATCTAGACTGAGAAACAAAAACCCCGCGCTGTATAAGTGTGGGGTTTTTTGGGTAATTTTATTTTTTCTTCTTTGCAACAACTTTTTTTGCCACGGCTTTTGTTTTGGCTTTTGGTTTATCTTCCTTTACTACCACATCTTCAAAAGAAATCCCCTTATCTTCCTTTTTAAGTTCTTTTTTGATTTCCGACTTCTCAATTTTTTCGGCTTTTTCTTCCACCGCTAAGTTTGGTGCCAAAAATTTCATGAGTTTGTCGATTTTGATATTCAACATTTTAATTTGAGCCATCACTTCTCCAGAATCTTTACCGACATTCCCGCCTTTTTCAAAACAATTATCACAAAAAACCGGTTTTCCAGCCATTGGCCTAAATGGTACATGACAAGGCTTAGAACATTTCGCACAAATTGCCTCATGCATTTGTCTATCTTCGAATCGAGACCGTTCTGTCCGCTCATGTCTCTCACCAGTGAAACGATTCGGTCGTGCCGCTCTAGCCCCGCCCTGTTGTTTGTCGAAACAAGAACTACAGAATACCGGTCGATCTCCTGTTGGTCGAAAAGGAAGCTCGCAATTAGCGCCACATTCACTGCAAATGGCCTTGTGCATTGGCGGCCTACCACCATCTCGGCCACCATCCCTACTTGGGAAACGACTACCCCCACCGAATGATTTTTCACCACCAAATGATCGTCCACCGCCAAATCCACCACTTCCACGGTTGAAGCCACTGCCTGCTGATCGTCTGTCGCCTCGATTAAAATTTCCCATACCTTATTATTTTTGCATTACTTAATTTGTAATTTATCTAATTTTAGCACAATTTTTCAAGAAAGTCAAGCGCTCAAATTATAAAAGACAACTATTACAGGTTCCCCAGATCAAGCTCTTGATTAAATTTGATCTTTTTGACAAAATCTGGCATATGACTGATGAGAATCATCGCTCCGTCGAAGTTATTCAATGCCTCAGCAATTACCGGAATATGGCGAAAATTGATATGGTTCGTCGGTTCATCCAAAACCAAAAGCCCCGGTTTCATGAGAACAAGGCGCGCAAAAGACAAAAGTCCCTTCTGACCCTCTGAAAGACTGGCAATTTTCAACCCCATGAGTTCCCCCGTAATCAAAAATCCAGCCGCAATCGAACGCATCCCCTGAACATCAGTGCTATCCACCATTGCGCTCTTCAAAGAATCAAACACCGTTTCTTCATAATTCAGAGTAGCAAAGTCTTGGCTATAATACCCAACGCGAGTGTCCTTCAAAATTTCAGTACCTCCATTCACGCCGCTCACGAGAGAGCGAAGCAAGGTGCTCTTTCCAATACCATTTGGCCCAGAAATCAAAAGTCTATCCCTCTGTCTCAATACAATATCCGTATCTACTATCATCGGTTCATGATTTTTAATTACTTTGACCGATTTGATCGTCACGACATTTCCCACTATTCCCTGTGACGGAATCGTGAACTCGCGGATAGTTTTATCTTCCCGACGCACATCTACTTTGTTTTCCTCCAAATCTTCAATTTCTTCTTTCAGTTTACTGGCAAGTTTACGCATCTTACCGCCCTTATTAGCGAAAAAATTCACTTTTTCTTTGTTGTCTCTGATTTCTTTTTCGAGTTGGGCGTTCTTTTTTATTTCCCGTTCAATTCTCTTTTCAATTTCTTCCACTACGGAATAATAATCTCCCACATAAGTTTCAATTTTTTTGGTGAAAACATCCAAATAGATAACACCCTCAGTAAAACAATTTAAAAAATCCGCATCGTGCGAAATCACGATCACCGTTTTGCCATACATGACGAGAAACTCAATCAAATGATCAATTCCCTCTTTGTCTAAATTATTGGTCGGTTCGTCCAGTAATAAAATATCCGGATTTTGAATCAAAGCATAGGCCAATAAAATTCTCGCCTGCTGACCGCCTGACAAATCCCCTACTTTCCTATCCAAAGGGGCGGTCAAATTCACCGCATTCATTACCTTGCTTATCAAACTTTTAATATTTCCCGGAACATCCTCACCAAATGCTTTCGAAAAATACTCTTCAATAGTCAACCCAAGGTCTTGCCTCTCGATCACTTGCAGAGCTGTGCCGATAGTGGAATTATTAGTAATGAAAACATTACCCTTGGTCGGTTTGAGCTCACCCTTTATTAACTTGAAAAGTGTACTTTTGCCAGCCCCATTCTGTCCCATGAGAGTGAATTTGGCCCCTTCGCGTAGACCAAAACTCACCTCGTCGAGCACAGGTTTCTTTTCTTCATACTCAAATGTCACGTTATCAAAACGCAAAATCACGTTATCTGCCATAATAAATTCAATTTTATCTTGTGTAACACTCTAAAAAATCAATACCGGCACCATAATACCATAAATTTGGCTAATTGTCAACCAAACTAAATCTCTCTAGCCAACAATTCTCTCCCTTTTTCGACCCACATACTCTCTCCTCGATTTTCCATTTCCAAAATATATTCCGCGACGATACTTTTACTCTCCGCCTTTTTTGATTCGAGTGAAATGTATTTTTCTAAAAATTCGAATTGCGTAGATAATCTTTTCTCTCGATCTTCGATTTGAAGCCACAAATCATTTTCAAAAACCCACGCAATAAATTCTGGATCATTTTTTCTGCCATCAATCAAATTCAATAGCTTGTTTTGGACTTCTTCGGCCGTATCCCCTGAATAGTCATCTTTTGCAAGCCTGTCTTTAATCGGACTCAGTGTGGAATCCAAATACTGACCAAGATTTTCTGGTACATACTCAATATCCTGCACACTATATGCCGGTCGCATGGCGAGGTGCACCCTCTCCGGCTGGTTCGCCAAATCCATAGTAGACAATACTCCAATTATTGTTTGCGCCTGTGAGAAAGACAAATCCGTATTTACTGTCTTGAAAACTATATACTGCAATGCTTTATCGATTTGTGTATTTTGTCTTGGAATAAAATTCGTCAACAAGTACTTCAAAAATGTCGAATGATCATGCGCGCGCTGTGGCTCACCAATCGCATAGGAATGACGTTGGCGCAACCATTGCAAAGTCTCCGTCGTGGGCAACTCCAAATTTCTCAAAACACCCAGCACCTCAGAAAAACCAACTGTCACCAAATAATCTGCCCGCTGACCAAGAATTTTCTCAATCTGATCGATGCCGTACTCGAGACCACCGAGCCCACAAGCATTTGAGACATAATAATCAGAAGACGTCACACCCTTACCAAACGGCAGAGGCGAATACGTCCCCCGCGGCACAGCAGTAATCAACACTTCAGGTTTCGTTTTATCAATTGTAATAAGTTGAATGGCATCACAGTGTCCTTCTGTCTGTCCAGCACGCTTGTCGAGACCAATAAACAATACCCGCACAACCCCGTCTTCGCCGAACGGATCTGCGCCGTCATTCAGCCCCTCTTTTTCAGATCGATGCGAATTGATCACATTGTCAATCGCCTGGTTACGCGACCGCTCTGCGGAAAAAAATCTATACCAAGAGACACCGTTGACCAATGCCCAAACACCTAGACTCGCGGAAATCAATAACGCGATGATAATAAATATTCTATTTTGCATATTATAATTTTACTCTTTTCGAGAGTAAAAAACAAATATCCGCCCATAATAGACAGGTGAATTATCATTTACTAATCAAGTCTATGCTCTTTGAGATCTAAACCGCAAACCCACACCGAAAGGACGCGAGTCATTTTTTATTGAAAAATATTTTTACGTCCACTTCCAACAATCTTCCAGTCTGCATCTTCCACCACGACAGCTTGTTTGTCAGTCAGCGCTATTACCGGATACTTCGTGTTTTTTGATGCCTCTCTTATTATTGACAAATATTTACGACCAAAATGCGCCGTAACCAAAAATGACACAAAATTTAAACCTTTCAGATTAACTAACTTCACAAAGTTTCTGTCTCCGGGTTTCCACGTCGCCGCTTCAATCGTCGGACAAGCCAAATAACTTCCTGCACTCAAACCTACATATACTCCACCTTTTTTCACATATGATTTTATCAACTTATCGAGACCCGTTTTTCGCATTCGATCTAAATAATCAAAAGTATTTCCACCAAAAACAAACACCACGTCAAATCCTTCTAACTCTTTATTACTGACTTTTCTATCCAACTGAAAATACGTAATATTTTTTTCTGGCACTTTGATTGCCTTAAATTTATTGAATAACCTACTTATGTATTTCTCTCTACTCGGATATTTGAGAGGTGAAATAACGAAAAACACCTTGATTTCAGAAGGTTTCTTCCCGACTAAACGCAGAAATTCTTTTCCGATTGCACCATTGTATTCCCAACCGGCTGAGGTGAGGAGTAATTTCATAAATTTATATATTTTTAACCATTACCGATTCAAGCAAAAGTTTTAATCTTTCCGGCTGACATTTTTTCAAATATTACACCATTGGTCGGAAGAAGTGCCTTAATATTATCAACAGCGCGCATGAATTCATTGTAGTTGTTCTTGATCCGCGAACGGTTGATGGTATAGCCTTTGGTGATGTGTTCGCGGAGGGTTTTTGTGGCCCACTGGCGGAATTTCGTACCGACAACTGAATTTATTCTATAACCAACGGCTATCAAAACATCTAAATTATATATATCGACGGTACGATGAACCTGCCTTCCAGATTCATTTTGAACTAGTTCCATTTTGGAACTAGTTGCTGACCTTAACAATTCTTTCTCATGGTATATATTTTGAACATGCTTAGAAATTGCTTGTGGGTTTACACCAAACATTTTGGCCATTTGCATACGATTTGCCCACAAAGTCTCCCTGCGTGCATCCCCTCGCAATTCAATTGCCCCAGTTTTCCTTTGGTATACAATTACCTGTTTTCTAATTTCCTTTTTTGCTTTCATACACCGTCTTTAGTCATGTTATTTTTTAATGCAGAATTCTCTTCCTTGAGTTGCGTCATCATCAACTCCCTACCCACCATGAGTTCGTTCATTTTTTGTAATTGATCCATTTTTTCTCGAAGATCTAATTCTGCTTGTTTTCGCACGGTCTCATCACGAATAATTCCAACAACAAATCTTTTTCCATTTTCATCAGTATATCGTGTTTTTTTGGTCGTAATTAGCAAGATTTTTCCACCTTTACCTGTCAACTCTTCCTCGCTTATATTTTCCTTACCAGTATCGAGTACACCCTTATCAACCTTCAAGAAGTGTTCCATTTGATCTTTTGGCAGAGACTCCCCAAGAGTTTTTCCGATTATATCCTTTCGATCCATACCGAGTATCTCACACAAGGCATCATTCACATAGACAAATTTAAATTGATCATCTTTGACAAAAACCGGATCAGCGATGGAGTTTAAAATTGAATTCAAAAAAACAGGACTGAGATTAGTCTGGGTATTCATAATATGATATGTTTAAAATGAATTATATTCAAAGTATACCACTTCTTTTTACGACAAACAACTAACACACATGATTATCAATTTCCTGTATTAAATTCAGTCGAGCAGACAATCACAGGGTTTGTTTTTCAATCGTTCCTTTTGCTCTTTCAATGTATTCACAAATATTTTCTGGTCACCAGAGCCGATCGCTAGTTTTTTATCCAGTCGCGAACGATGACTATACCCTCGACGAGTAAATTCCCTCACTAATGCCTCATGACGCAAATATAGAGCTTTCTGCTTCCCCACCCAACGCAATGTCTCTGGATGATGCGAATACCCACCCTTGCCGCCATGCTTCGTCAGAATATTCCAAAGTCCGTGCAGCTCACGATGCTCCGCTAATAAATGTTTCCGGCATAAATGCTTCGGATGAATATCCCAAACGCGCATATTTAATATTGACTACTTTGGCTATACGTAATGTTAAATACCCTCAACATTGCCCGAATTTAGGTTTGGATCATTTGGATCCGGGCAATCACCATTGAAATTAGCGTCCACCTGACAATATGTACCGTCTATTCTTTTACACAGTACCGAATCAGTGCCGAGTCCTTCCACCTCTCCACCAGTAATCACGCAATAGGCTTGCGCCTCGTTTTCATATCCGGTAATCTTTTTTCCACCCACCGGGCATTGTCCACGAAAAAGCGCCCACTCCTCGCACTGTCGATTATCTTCGAAATAGCAAACACCATATTGTCCCTTGGCATTATTACGCATTTCTATTGTGCCACCGAGTTTGAGACAATTCGCGCTCGCGGGATTGGCGAGTCCGATACTGCTATTTTCTACTACAGAATTATTGTTCGCTGGAGGCGCATTTTTATCCTTATACAAAAGCAATCCGCCGGCCAAAACGATGATCAGAACAAAAAGAACAATTAATATTTTGGAGTAAACCGTTGATAATATCAATCGCATAAAATTAAAGTTTAAACGATATATATTGATATTTCGAAATGCGCAAAATATACAACATACAATATCTTTAATCTTACCAATTATTGTCCAAAAAGTCTAATTATAGACACGCGCCAATATACTTTCTGCAATTATCTGGGTACAGTCATACAATTTGAGTGAAACGTCCGATTGTTTAATCGCCAGGGGCAGTTCGGTACACCCTAACAACACCCCACTTGCGCCTACATGTTCAAAGTAGGAAATTATATTTTTTAATTCCTGAGTTTCCGATACCCCCTGATTACCAGACATCACTTTTAAAATTATGTCATTCAACACAACTTGCTGATCTGGCGTGACCAAATGACAATCAAGTCCCGCTTTTGCTAACGCTTTTTGGTATATACCCGTCGCGCGCGTGTTTTCCGAGCTTAGCAAACCGACCGTAATATGCTTCCCTACTTTCACTTGATTCACAACTGCATCAACCATGCTAATGATCGGTATCGATAATACCGACGCCAATTCCTCGACAAAATAATGTACCGTATTACAAGCGATCACGACGAAATCACAGCCTGCTTGCTCTAATTTAATTACACCATAAACCAATTGCTGTTTTACAAATTCGTAATCCAATATTCCTGTTTCATCGAAACCGAACAGTGGTAAATTGTATATTATCATCGGCGGAAAATCCGTATCTTGCACAGCCATATATTTCTTTTGTGCCACTTCAATAATTTTGTAATATAAATTTGCGCTCGCCATCGGACCCATTCCACCCAGTATTCCAATCATGCATTTATTGTTTAATTTAACCTGTGACATAATATATATAATTAATAATATCGTGGGGTGGAGACAGAATCTTCTGCCCCCACCCTGATGTCGGTTTCAAATCAAATTCCAGAATTCACCTTCGAGATTAAAAAAAACTACTTCGAGATGAAAATTTGGCATGATACGATCAATGATCCTCAAAAGGTGTCTTTGTTCTTCTTCATAAAAATATGGCAAAACATTCACACATTCCGAATATCCGAAGGTTTGCTTACGTAATGTGAGACCGGCATCAAGCAGTACGCAGAGTGGAAACCCTCGCGAGTCTGTGAGAGCGAAATCCGACACAAACCAACGCCCATCACTATTCTTTCTCGCTCGCTTCTTCTTTGGCAATTCCTGTAGAAGTGCCAATACCGTTTTCGCTTCGACACATACACTTGACTCAAACACTTGAAAATCAAACGCGGGATTGAATTCAAAAGTTTCGAGATCACGTTCCTCCTTCGCCATTGCGGTGCGAGGATGGATGTCATCGACGAATATCAAAGTTTTATCATCCGGTTTCTTGATTTTTTGCAACACCTCCCAACTTCGAATCGACCAAATCGTCGCACCCTTGTCCGCATAGTAATGACCACCTTCAATTAATCGTGCCATTGTCTTCTCCGTAATGGATATTTGTGAAACCAACAAAAATGACCTCTATTTGAGATCATTTGACAAAGTTCAAGGGAGTGATATTTATGATATTGATTTTTGAACACTAACAAATAACCTCAAAATTATTTTTAGGTTCAAACGACGGAAATTATTTGTGAAATTGACTTTCGACATATATAAAATAAAAACCTTCAACGAGAGAAGGTTTTCAAATTCAGACAAGAAGTCAAACAACCATCTCTCAATCGAGAAGGTCGCTACGACGGTCATTTTTTCCGGAAAGTGTATATTTAATCATACCTATATATATGATAACGCGCGATAAATTTTGTGTCAAGTTATTATACGAAAACCAACAAGCTGTATCTTTAAATTACTTTGACTTTGAATCACTATTTATTCCCTGAATTTATTATTTTTCTTGTCGCTGACCCAAAATAACCAGCGGCCGGGGAGATATTATTAGCTTTTTGGAATTTAATCAAGGCGGCACGAGTAGCAGAGCCAAATTTTGTAGTTTCATTACCAGACGAACCGACACCAGATTTTGCAACCATATATCCATGAGTATTTAACCATTTTTGTAATTCCTTTACATCTGGACTAACAGCCCCTAATTTTAAATCTCGCACAAAAGTATATTTTATCGGGGTATAAATTGTCTTTTTCTTCACTACCGTATTTTGTGGTATTGCTAATTTGAAAACCTGACTTTCTCCGCCAGCAACCGTACGAAATTTAATGAAAACAAAATCGGTTTTTTTGGCATAGGTGAAATTTTTCTTATAGGTTTCCCAAATAGAATTATTGAAATTTTGATTTAATGATACTGCCATTTGATAAGCGCCAGCTACATTAGATGTAATTTTTCTTGTGATAGAAATTACCGGCTGAGACAAGACAATCGGAGGAGCAGGCGGAGTGAAAGCGGTGCCACCCGTTGAAGTATTTTGTTGCGCCTGACCAAATAATCCAAAGGTCGAAAAATGATTAGTATCGCAAGTAACCGAATTTGCCACAGTATCCACCGCGCAATTATCCAAAGGACTCCACACTGTTCCACTCCAATAAAATATTTTTAATGTACTCTCAACTATACCAGCCACATCTGCTTCATTATATGACATGGTAATTGTTAAATCATTATCGAAAGTCGTAATAGTTTGCAAACTTTCAGTAATTGCTTTCATTTCATAAACATAGTCACCAGCTTCAACATATCCAGCCGGCGCGCCTACTGCTGTCAAGACAGTATCCTGCACCAATTTCTTTATTTGAAAATCAGCAGAAGTCGTGGCATAAGCGGCGGGCACAGCTAAAGTAATACCCGAAGCAGAAACTAATAACGAAACAATAGTTGGAGTCGAGGTGGTGACAGTGGCGCTGGTAGATGTGGTTACTTCCGAAGAACCAGTACAACCAATAGTGGTAAAATAGTAATCTGAACTAGTTGTGTATGCGTTGTTTACATTGGCAGAGATAACCTTGTAATGATAGGTGGCACAGCTAGTAAGCGATGATAGAACAACACTATGACTAGTCACTCTGGAGACAGTATCAGTCTCATCAGTGGCATTGCTGTAATTAGTAGTTGGCCCATACATAACCTTGGTCGATGCTGTAATATCAGTTGTCCATGAAATGGTAGCCGAATCAGTCGACGGCGAACTGGCTGGGGTAGAAATCACTGGTGGACTTAATAAAGCAAAGCTAGCGGTGACGGAAATATTGCTCGACACACTATCATCAATACGCGTACTCGAAGTAGAACCATCACTCCAATTAACAAAACGATAACCGGTGTCTGGCACAGCCACTACTGCAACGCCATTATTATTATAATTGACGCTTTGAGTGGTCGATCCAGTCAGCGAGCCATTAATACCAGCGGCGTAGGTTAGAGTGTAAGTATTTATGACAAAATTTGCAATAAAAGATTGGCTACTGGTGACACTACTCTCACTGCGACTAGCACTAATAGAGCCGTCGGACCAACTGGTAAAATGATACCCGGTGGCGGGAACAGCGGTGACGCTAGAACCATTATCACCATAATCCACCGCTTGTGTGGACGAACCAGAGATGGAACCATTGCTACTCGGAGTATACACCAAGGTATAAGTATTGGTAGAAAAGTTAGCAATCACCGAAATAGTGCTCGTCACATTGGTATCAATACGAGGATTGGCAGTGGAACCATCAGACCAATTTAAAAATGTAGTACTCGCATGCGCTACGGCGGTTACAGATACGGTGCTAGAATTATAATCCACGATTTGAGTGGATGAGCCGGTAATTGAACCACCGGAACCAGCAGTATAAGTGACAGTAAAGGTGTCAATAGCAAAGTTGGCCGTTAAGGATTGGTTCGTGGCAACGTTGGTATCAGTGCGTGGATTAGCGGTTGAAGCGTCTGACCAATTTACGAAATGATAACCAGCATTGGGAACTGGCGTTACGGCTGACCCGCTCTCGCTGTAATTTATTACCTGTGTGGAAGAACCGGAAAGTGTGCCACCAGCACCGGCTGAATACGATAAAGTATAGGTGTTGGTAGCAAATGTGGCAGTGTAAGAAGCGTTCGCGATGACATTAGTGTCAGTGCGCGCCGCAGTAAGCCCGCCATCACTCCAACTAACAAAGCTATGACCCACGGCAGGAGTGGCAGTAACAGTAGAAGCATCTGAGCCATAGTTTACTACTTGTGTGGCGGAGCCGGAGATAGTACCACCAGCGCTAGCCACGTATGATACCGTATTGGTGGTGATAATAAAGTTGGCAGAAACAGCAGTGCTAGTGCTAACACTAGTTTCAGTACGCGAAGCTGTCAAAACACCGTCACTCCAACTAGTAAAAAGATAGCCAGTATCCGGCACAGCAATCACTTGCGTGCCATCAGCACCAGGAGCGATAATTTGGGTAGACGAACCCGAAATAGTACCACCAGCACCAGCAGTGTAAGTCAAAGTATAACTATCAATAGCAAACGAAGCGGTATATGTGGCGTCTGAAGT
>DAOOSC010000004.1:0-50938 GCA_035389585.1 Candidatus Magasanikiibacteriota bacterium | reverse complement strand
CCCTCGACGCGCTAGAGGAAGATGCTTATCCGTCTATCGATACCTAGCATCCCCATATATAATGTACTCAGTTCTTCAGGGCGCGCCTGATTTCACGATCCGTATCGCGTTTTTTGAGGGAGGCGCGTTTGTCGTATTGCTTTTTTCCTTTGGCTAAGCCAATTTCGAGCTTAATTCGACGGCCTTTATTATACACGGAGAGGGGGACGATTGTCAAGCCCTTTTCCTGTATTTTTCCTCTCAAATAATTGATTTCTCGCTTTTTCAGGAGGATTTTGCGACTCCTATCAGGATCATCTGGGATATTGCTGAATTTGTAGTGGGGGATATGGACATTGATTATTTCCGGTGTGTCGCCGTGAAATACCACAAAACCGCCCGATAATTTGATGTTATTCGCGCGGATGGATTTGGTTTCAGCGCCTGTGAGGACGAGTCCGACTTCGAATTTTTCGAGGATTTCGTAGTCGAAATATGCCTTTTTATTCACTATGTTGACCATATCTTTATTTTTTTCTATGTTTAGTGTATACTAAAAGCAAATTATTATCAAGATTATGGCGGAAATTAAGGTCAATATCACGGCTGGAAGTATTGCCAAGTTTTTTGTCTCGGCGATTTTGATGTATTTGGTTTATCTTTTATCGGATGTTTTGGTGTTTTTGTTTGTGGCGATTGTCCTATCTACACTGATCGAACCGTTCGCTAATGCTTTCGAGAGACGGCGAATCCCTAGAGCGATTGCAGTGCTCGTAGTCTATATTTTGTTTTTTGGCATAATTACCGCTGTGGTTTCATTGCTCGCGCCGATCATTATTGAGGACACTCCCCAGCTCATTGCCAATCTCCAGAACACTTGGGGTAAATTCATTGATAGCGCTTGGTGGGATCGGATTACTGGATTTGGCGTTAGCGGACTTGCGGATTATGATCTCACTTCTGCCGGCGCGAATACTTTGACTAGTGTCTATGCTCGTATCGTGCATATTTTCGGTGGTCTCGTGTCAATGATTATTGTTCTCGTAATGACTTTTTATTTATCAATTCAGCGTGATCCAATCAAAAAAATTCTGACCACAGTTCTGCCAGAGTCAATTCTACCGCGTTGGCTCGATGTGGCTGAAAAAATGAAAGAGAAAATGGGACGGTGGATTCGCGGTCAGCTGATTTTGTCTCTGATCATGGGCGTTCTGGTGTTTTGTGGATTGAAAATTTTGGGAATCAAATATGCTCTGGTGCTCGGTCTGTTTATTGCTATTCTCGAATTTATTCCGTATGTCGGTCCGATTTTGGCGTCACTCCCAGCGATGTTTATCGCTTTTTCTGATCGGGGGATTACCGGACTGCTTACGGTCATGGTGTTGTATGTGGTGATTCAACAATCCGAAAATCATTTAATTGTGCCCAAAGTCATGCAAAAAGCAGTTGGATTGAATCCGATTGTGAGCATTGTGGCTGTCCTCTCCGGCGCGAAGCTGGCAGGGGTTCTGGGTGCGCTGGTGGCGATTCCGGTCGCGACCGCGTTAAGCGTATTATTGCAACATGTTTTGGAAAAAAAATCCGACAATTGATTGGGTTCGTTTGACTTTTTGGGCGGCGCTTTTTATTGCTGTAATGTCGGCGGTCGCGCTCGTTGTCTTGTACGGTGCGTCGGTGCTCGCAGGTGACTGGCTTGTTTCATTTGGCTCGAATTCGGGCGAAAAGTCTGTTCGAGTCTCAGCGACATTGCCCGGGGTGGCAGTTGTCGCCGCGAATTATGAGAGAGAGATTGGCGATCTAGTGAATTATGTCAGTTCGACTACTGATGCTGATGAGACGGTTCGGAAAAATGTGAAAAACAAAATGAATGAATTGCGTGTGCCAACCGAACGTCGTGATGCGCATTTGAATTTGTATTTGCAATTTGAAAAAGAATTTGCCGGAGGAATTTTGGATCGGAAAGCATTGATGGAAAAACTCAATAGTCTTTTGGTAAAATAAAGCAATTATGAAATTATTTCGCGGTTACATTTTCCCCCTGATCATCGGTCTCTTCCAGTCGGCCGCGATGATTTCGGTTTTGTTCGTTCCTAGCCGGTCAGTTTTTTTCAGTGTCAACGGAGCTTGGTTGGCGCTTCTCAGCCTCCTGCATTGGCATATCGCCAAAGTGACTCGGCAACGTTGGCCAAATGAATTGCCATTGGCTTTTATTTCTTATGTTGGGATTTTGGGTTTGATGATTTTAGCAGAAGATAATTTCATGCGAATTTTTTTGACGGTTTTGTCTGGGTTCACGGCCGGTTTTTTGGTTTATAAAGCGATCACCAAAAATCTCGAAGAATCCTCAGTCTATCGGATCATCATGAAACCATCTCGTCGTCTGTCGCTCATACTTTGGACGATTACCGTGTTGGCGAGTAGTATTTCCTTGTTTTCAGCGGGAATATTTTTTGCGCAAATACCGAGTTGGTGTCTCTCGCTTTTGATTGCGCTCGTCTGTGGTGGCGCGGCGATCGGCGTATGGCGGATGTATTTCAATGAGTCAGGGCACAAATTTATGTTATGGGCATTGCTCGTTGGCGTGGGAATGTTTGAATGCGCTTGGGTATTGATGATGTTGCCTCTCGGATATTTGGTGTTGGGTTTTGTTTTGTCATGGGTTTGGTACTTGTCAGTTTTGTTTGTGCGTTTTCATTTCGGTCCTCAGGGTATTGTCTGGCGATATCAGGGTTGGTTTATTTTGACAAATTTAATTTTACTGGTCTGCCTCTTAATATTTTTTGTACGTTGGATATGACAAATAATAATAAAAAACTTCCACCACACTTACCACCTCCGAGTTGTAATATCGACTTGTTTCATAAATTAGAAAAAATCAAATTAGTCTTGTATGCCGCTCTGGTCGCGCTTGTCGCTGGGGTTGCAGGAGCTTTGTCTGCTTTCGCTTGGCTCACGCCTGATTTCTATACAATACAGGGTGCTTGGCAGGCGGGCGGTGTTCGTTCGGCCGGTGGCGGAGAATTAGATCCGGTCTATGTTCGTCAGGTGAGACAAAAACTGCTTGCGGTGTATGACACGCGCCGTTTGCCGGGAAATTTTTTGGTAGACAGTGCTCGGGTCGCTGAAGCCGTATTTTTGAGTTCGGATGGTTGGGCGGCCGCCTATCACCCGACATATGTCGCGGGTGAAGAGAGAAATTGGGAAATTATCGGCGATCAAGGAGAGGTTCTGCATACCAGTAATGTGGTTTATGATAAAATATCGAAAATAATTTTTTTCAAAGTTCAAGGTCAAGGATTTAGATTTGCGGCCGTGGCGGATTGGCGCAATCTCGATCGTTCGCGTGAGCTCGGTGTCTTCGAAAGAAAGAAAGATTTTTCCGCTCGTTTAGCAGAGCGTAAATATATCGGTGACGGTCGGGCATTTTCTGCGTATATTCCGCAGTACGCGGATCTTTTGAATGTTTCGGCCTTGCCGGGGGCTTGTATTTTTGATTCAAATGGAAATTTACTTGGTTTTGTGATTGGTGGCGGACAAGTGTTGCCAGGTTCGGTGGTGGATTTCTCACTTTCACAAATTTTGTCGGGCAAAAATTCAATCAATTCCGTATTTGTTTGGCGCGGACTATTTGTGACTGGAGAGAAGGCCAATGGAGCGGCGCGTGAGGTGGGTGGTTTCTTGTTGACTGAAATTCCACCGCTCGGGAGTGTCTTGAAAAAGGGCGATTTAATCACTGCGATTGGTGGGCGTGAATTGGTGGAAGAGTTTTTGGCATGGGATACACTGCTTGCCTCCGATCCGGCCGAGGTGACTGTTCTGCGTGGTGGCAAACAGGAAGTTTTGTCTGTGAAAAAAAATATCTTACCTTAAATTAAAATAATCTAAATATGGAGAACTCAATTGGTGGTGCTCTCCGCGCATATTGGTTTCGCGCGGTAGTGGTTGGTTTTATATCAGGTGCCGTTTTCGTCGGTGTAGCGTTTCTTTTTCCGTTCCAGTATCGGGCGGATGCGGATATTTTGGTGATCTCTCGATCGCGTACAGGTACGGATCCGTATACCGCCGCGAAATCCACCGAGAGGGTGGCGGAGAATTTGGCGGAGGTGATTGGCAGTTCTGATTTTTATGCCAAAGTCAAAATGCAGTCAGGGTATGGTTTGGATTTTTCCAAGTATGATTCTGGCACCGCTCTCGAGAAAAGGCGGGCGTGGCAGAAGGCTGTGTCGGCTGAGGTCGTTTATGGCACCGGGGTTTTGCGTGTTTCCGCTTTCGAATCATCTCCTGTCAAAGCAGAGAAAATGGTCGCCGCCATCTCGGACACGATTGTGAATCGTGGTCTCGAATATACATCCGGTGAAATGGCTTTGAAGATTATCAACGAACCGACGGTTGGCCGTCTGCCGGCACGACCAAATTTATTTTTTGTGTTTGGTGCCGGGATTGTCTTGGGTTTTGCTTTGGTGATAATTTTGGCTCTCAAAACTCGTAAAAATTATGTCTAAATATGACAATGGAAAAAGTGGGGGCAATTTCGATCCAACTGTTTTGCGGGATTTAGCGCCGATTGCCGCCGAAATTAAACCGGACAATGGGCGAGTTTCGTCGCCTGAAACCAACAAAGAAAAAGAAGTCGGACTAAAACTCGAAGCGGGGTTAGTCAGTGTTCCGGGCAAGTATCATGAGCGTGAAGCACGTCCGGATGATCGTCCACGTGGTAATCAAGATCGTGGTTTTTGTGATGTGAAAAATGGTGTTTTTGCGGCTTTCGATGGTGTAGGTAGTTTGATCGGTTCGGAACGAGCCTCGCAGACAGCGGTGGAGACTTTGGGAATGTATATCCGACGCAATCCTCTGAAAGGTTCTCCGGAAGAGTCGATGCATTTCAGTGCGGAGAGGTGGTTGCACCAATATTTTGTCGAAGCTAATGAGAGAGTGTTTGAAATTACCGAGACTTCCCAGAGAGCGGCCATGATGTTGAGTGGATACAGAAATGATGTGGAAATTGAGGGGTGTCAAACTGTGGGTGTGGTGGCGATAACATATTTTGAGAACGGCTTGCCGTATTTAGCGTGGGGTGTGGTGGGGGATTGTCGAGCATATCTCATTGAAAACGATACGAGTGGGAAAATTAAGCGATTGACAGATGATAACTTTGGAATCGGCATGTTTGACAAACGTGAAATAGAAAGAATTGAAACTCTGGATAAGATTAGCGTGGTGGATGTTGACGAAATCGTGAAGGATTCTGGTGAAGATAGTCAAAAAGTTTTGGATTTACACGGATTAATTTCTCGAGGGAGTATTATTTTGCAGGCGATTGGAACTGGCGACTATTTAACATATCCAGCGGAATTGCACTCCGGTCTGGCTTTACGCCAGGGGATGAAGATTGTTCTCTGTTCAGATGGAATTTATGATAATTTATCACGCGACGAGATTTGCGGAGTAATCCAGAAAAGCGGAAGTGCGAAAATTGGGGTAAAAGCATTGGTGGAAAAAGCGCAGACAGTAGCGTCTACTGGAGCGCTTCGTTCCAAAGATGACGATATGACAGCGGTTGTCATTGATGTGGTCGAAGCGGCGTCGGATGTTACGAAGAGGAAAAATTCTCCGAAAGTTGACGATCATGTGGGAGAAATGTTCGTGGACACAAATGATGATGGAACGTCAGCCTTTGAACATACCAGTGAATACGGTATCGTGGACGATGAAAAAAATCCGGGAATGTGATATAATAGGGATATATTTTTTGTATTTAATTAAGCTATTATGTTCGATTTTTTGAAGAAGAAACCAGCCGCCAACACCCCTCCTAAATTTGATTTTTTGTCGGCCTATGTGGAGAAGGTTTTACACGATATAGGGTTTATTGGTTTATCTGAAGAAAATAAAAAAATGTTTTTGCCGCAGTTTGTCGCTCAGGTACAAGTCCGAATCGGCGCGGCTGTCATGCCTCTCCTCGATGAAAGTGCGGGATCAGAATTAGATCGTCTCATGAATAAAGAGGGGGTGAGTGAAGCGGACTGGCTCAAATTTTGGCAAACCAATGTGCCAAATTTTCAAGAAGTGGTAGATGGTGTTTTGGGGAAATTCGCCGGCGAGATGAAAATGTTCGCGGATAAAATATAATTTTTTGTATGGATAATAGGCGAAAAACAAACGGAGAAAGTGTTGAGCCGTTGTTTGATTTCGGGGGTAAGGGGCGGGCGCGAGATAATACAAAAGGTGGGGGAAAGGGTAAAGATGATGAAGGTAGTGTGAAGAGTGATCGGTCAGATAGGGAAAAAAATCCAAAAGAAAAAAAGCAAAAAGTAAAAAACCCTTTGCCTGTTTTTGAAGCAGATAACTCGGTCGTGTTCTCAGAAGATGAAGATGTTTTGACAAACTTTTTCTCACGTTTAGAGACTCCTGATGGTTTGGAAAAATTTGTGGAAGAGGTGGTGGTTGAGGTGACTGCGCGGTATACGGAGAGTATCAGAATTGGAGATGATAATGTTACAAATGCAGGCGTGCTGGGTGAAGCCCTGAGTAAAACTAAACCGAAAGAATCATCATTGGTAACGAAGTCTGAAGAAACACCGTCAATAGAACCCGTTTTGAATGCTGAGGCTGTTGCAGAAAAACCGGTGAAAGTGGATTCTCCTGTCGAAAAAGTTAAACCAAAAGTGGCAGAGAGGCGGGAATTTCTCCCTAGCCAGATGGAATTTTATGAAAATTTGGCGACGAGAGAATCGTTAGACAGTCCAGATGTTTTCTCAAAACTGATTCGTGAGGTCGGAGTTATGATGGATCGGGAAGAAGCGGGGAGGCGTAAATCGATTGTAGAATTATCGGAAAACAAGCCGGTATTGGTAATTTCCGCATTGAATGGCAACCGAGAAGCGTTGGTGAAATTTTTGACACAAAAGCCGATCGAGTCGCATTCGGTTGATGGTCTGTCTGGTAGTTACTTCGACCTACTAAAACAGGATAAGATAAACATTGTCTTTGGTGGTAATTATACACATCGTGCGGGGAGCGAGGCTGTAGTGGAGAGACAGAGAGCGGCCAACTTGGCGGTAGATGGGGACAAGGACTATCTCAGTACCGGAGAAATGTTGGATAATGAATATCAGAACAGTGTCATGTCGGATGCCTTGAATTCTTTGCAGTTGATTTTCAATTTGAAAAAACAATTTCCCAAAAATGTCACCCTGCTTGCTGGTCGTTACGAATTGCTCATTGATGGGTGGAAAAGAGATATAGATACCAAATTAGACGAAAACACAAACGAAGATATTGCCTATGTCGAATGGCTCAAGTCATATTTTGGTCCGAAAGAAGATGTGGTACGAGAGGATGTTGACGCGATGAGTTTTGCTAAATTACGTTTTCCTGTGGGTGCGCGTCGTGGCGATATGATCTTCATGCCAGCTCTGCCGAATTCTTTCCGTGGAGTAGACAGACGAGTGACTAGTCCGGTAGAGGTCATTAGGGCTCTCGAGGTGGCTGAGCCTGATGCCGTAGCATCGATGGGTGAGAATGAAAAAATAGATCCGAAGCGGGCATCAGAGTACGCGCGATTGTTGGGGGTGGGTGATAGAGAGAGTATTTGGATTTTGACATGTGGGGGTATTTTCCCGGACTCTCAGTTGGGTGGAGATGAGGATTCTTTTCAGACTAGAGTCGGAGAAAATGTTCAGGTCTATCGATTGAATAACTATCCCAATTCGGTGAGTGGGTTTTTTTGTGCGGAGAAAAGTGTGGAAGAGGGTGTTGAGATGTTTGCGGATTATGCTACAGCCAAATCTCCAGTGCGAGAAAAAGTACCGCGAAGTAAATTAAGTGCATGAAGAAGAGTAAAAAATTAGAAAAAATTCAGGAAAAACTTGAAAATTTGCGCGATATTTATCGAAGCCTGGTTTCAGCGTTGAGTGATGCCGAGAGAGAGCGGAAAATGCTCGAGAGAGAATTGAATGACGTGGAAAATGGTTTGAAAATTCAAAGTTTGAAGAAAAAATTACAAAATTTATAAACTCTTTTATGCCCAAAAAATCACAATCAGAAAATCCGGTAGCGGAGGCGGGGAATCGATACCAAACTCTCATGCGTGCGGCTGAATTGTCTGTGGAGAGGTTACTGGGATCGGCAAAGTCTGTTTCGGAATTGGGCTCGGCCGAAAAGTTGGCGGATAAAGTCATGGATCAAATCAAGCTTTCTGCTCAGAGTGGGGGTGTGACGGGTGATATCTGGGATCAGTTAGGGCGGGATTTTGAAAATAAGTTCCATTCTGAATTGGTAGGTAAAATTAAAACTAAACAAGGAGAAGATGTGTCTGGGGAGGATTCGAACGTGGTCGATAAGGAGCTTCGAGTTTTGTCGGCAGAAGGGATGGAGAAATTAAATAAAATCGAGAAGGTGATCGATCGGGCGGAAAAATTATTTGAGATTATTTCTGGTAGGGGGAAGAAAATCAAAATTCCCCAGACACAAATAAATAGTGTTTATGATGAACTAGTAGAAGTTGGGAATGGGTTGGAAGAATTGAAAGGGGAATTAGATTTTGACATCTACTCAAATATGGTGTCGCGATTCGATCGTGTGATGCGTGAATTCGAATTGAGGAAGACTACTGAAGCCAAAGCGAGTACATCAGAAAACCGCCCTGAATTGGAAGCGATTGAAAGTTTGAACAAAGCCGCTGATGAAGTGCTGAGAAAAATTGAGAAAGGCGAATCGAAAGCGCAAGAAGCTATTGTCCATCTCCTCACAATAAAAGAGCGGTGCCGAGTTTTGGTTATGGGAGATTCGGCGGGATTGCTCACAGATGATCAAAAAGCAAAGTTGAAAGAAATTTCTGAAAAAATAGATATTGTTATAGAAAAACTACGAGCGGAAATTGCTAGGGTTCCAAAAATTGATGACGCGGCGCCCGGAAAAGAGGATTTTTTGAATGATATGTTTCCGCCAATTTCGAAGTCAGTCACTCCACCAGAAAATGTTTTTCCACCGCCACCTCCGGATATTACGCCTCCGGTTCCGGGATCGACTCTTCCGACCGAAACTGTTCCGCCAATTACTTCTTTTTCGGAGCCGCTCCCTACGACACCTCCGCCAGAAAATATTCCGCCGATTTTCCCAGATCCAACCCCAGAGACCGATCGTGAAAAGAAAACTGGTCATTTCGAGATTCCGATGTTTTTGATGGCGGAAATTTTCAATGAACCAGAAAGACGGGAACAATTTCGGGATTTTTATCGAATTCTTTTTGAGGGTGCTGTCACGAAACAATTGAGCGGCGTGGAATTGGATAATGATGCTGTGATGCGGGCTTTTATTGATTTACTAAATGTCGAAGCGGGAGATCGTGTTATGGGACAAGTGAAGATGTTTGCAAAAAATGCGGGTGTGGATGTCGACGATTGGCAGGATGTCAAAAAAGTGATTTTTGATAAAAGTGAGGAATTTTTACGGATCGCTCGTCTGGACGTGGAGGAACGTGCTCGAGCGGCTATACTCGAAGAAATGCCGAAAGAGTGGGGCCGGATAGCCGGGAGGACAGGGGTTGTATTTGGCGCGGCTTTTGCCGCCTCGGCTTTGACTGGTGTAGGGCTGTCTCATTTCGAATGTTTCAAAGATGGTGACAATTCTCTGGGTAGAGGAGCAATCACCGGCGCAGTAGGTGGCGCGACGCGTGGTGTCATACAGCAATTCGGTTTCAGAACGGAAAAAGCTGAAGAGAAACAAGCTCTGCGAAATAAAGAAACGATGGCAAAAGTTGGTCAGAAAATAATAGACAGAGTGACAGCACAAATAGTGAGAGATGATCCGAGATATTACAATACCACTTCGATCGATTTGGCGACTCGTTTCGGTGTGATGTATGAGATTGCCGGTCGAGATTTGGATAGTCGGGTAGCGGCCGAAGATGAAGCGGTGCGTGAAATTTTGGAAAAAATGGATGATGAGAGTGTGGTACAGTTCTACGAATATAAAAAACTTTTGACGGAGTCTGGAGTCGAGGTCGATACGGCGGAGGGTGCTCAGTTAGCCCAGTTGCTCATGCTGACGCAGGCCATGACGGTCGAGGAAATCAAGGAAAAGGTAGCAAGCTCTGATTCAGTTGTGAAGAAAATTTTGGATAAAGTGTCAGGTGGAATTTTGAAAGCAGGAGAGTGGTTGTCCGGTCGAAGTGCGACAGCGAAGAATAAAATGTTGAGTAAAGTAGAAGGTATCACGAAGTCTTCCGTCCTCGGCTCTCTGCTCGTAATGGCTTTCGGTGCGGCGAATGGTTTGGCGGACAAGACCTATCTATCAGTTTTGCAAGCTACGGTCGGCGGTACTTTTGCCGCGGCCGGATTATATAAATTTGCTGAGGGAAAAATGGACAAAGAGGAGGTGGCCTCGACACGTTGGAGATTCAAACAAGATTTTTTCACAACCAAATCCGGTACTAGAGATACCCCCGCTTACACCCTCGGACTTATCAGTGAATTTTTGAGTTTTCCGGAAGAATTAAAAGTTCTAAATTCAAATCAGCTATCCGGAATCATTGGTGATGAAAAATTGAAGAATGTAATACATTTTTGGTCAGCGGCACTACGAGATGTGAATAGAGAGACGAAAATTTTGCTGGACGATAAGATTTTCCGCAAACAAATAGAAATGTTTTGTAATACGTTCTACCGAGCGGAAAGTTGGCTGGAGATGAAAAACGCTGAGGATGCGCGTCGTTTGTCAAGTTTGTTGGATTTGGAAAATAAACGAGTGGAGGAAGTCTCGAAATCAAGTGTTGTTTTGAATAAAAATAGAAAATGGCGAGATGTTCTAAGGGTTAGCACCTTTGCGGCCGGCGGTGCCATAGGTGCGGTGCTCGGTCTGACAGTTGGTAGATATGCGCCAGAAATTCTGCGTAAATTAGGGATTGTATCTGGTAATTCCCCAGCATCAGAAAGCGTTTCTCCGGATAATTCCAATGCGGGGACAGAAACTGTCGCAGGTGACGATGTGTCACCACCAATCGTACCATCTGGCAAAACAGCCGCATTGGCTGGCTCGATGGCATCGTCTGGTACGTCGGGTAGTTCTGCTAGTGAATTGCCCGTCTCAGCCCCTCGTTCTAGCGGATTAGCCTCAGAAATCGTACCAAGTCGTACGCCGGTGGGGTCGAAATTAGCAGAGGCAACGCTCGATCATCCGCCGACTTCAGCGCGAACGAATTTGGCTGCGGAATTAGCTCCCGCGCCGGAAGTCCGTCCGCCGAATTTTTTGGATTTGAATCATCCGACCGCCGTCGAACAGCATTTCGGTTTCACACACAAATTGAATGTGACGGTCGATGGCTATTTCAAACAATTACAGGAAAATCTGCCTTCATTACGCAATACAGACACGATGGAGCGTCTCCTCGAAGCGGCGAAATTTTCCAAAGGTCGTCAAGCGATGTTTCCTGAATTGCAAGGTAGAAATGGAATAAATACCGCAGATGAAGCTGGCGGTCAATTCAAACTCCAAGTCGTGGACGAACTCATGAAACAGCCGGGTGGGGTAGATGAGGCGGCGAAATTTTTGACCATGCAGAGATTTAGCGGGCATGGACTCAGTAATATGGGCATAGATCAGCATAGTTTGCCGGGTACGCCGGGATCTTCACAGTACAATGACGCCCTGACGCAGAAATTCAAAGGTATATTGTCCGGATACTCGAACATGGAGACACATTCCGGTGTGGTGAGGAAATTATTTTCCGGCCTTCAACATAATTCTTCGCGCGAGTTGGCCAACCAAGAAATTGCTTCGATCAAACCGGCCAAAGGCGAAGCGGCACAGTTTTTTGGAAAAAATGAATTCGAGCTACGCGGTGAACCGGTGATTGGTAATGCTGAAGGTTGGCGAGTTGGTGGACATAAAGTTATTCCACAGATGCCGACGGTTGAGAAAATTCCAGAAGCAGTTGTACCACCCAAAGAAATTATTTTACCCGAAGGTGATATGCCGAGAAGAGTGTTGCCTGGGTATTTTACGGAGGAGCCTACGGGCGTCGGTGAGGAAATGTTGAAAAAAATATCAGGTAACGATTTGCAAGCGAACTCTGTTCCGAGAAGTGGTGGTTCAACTGGTGGATTATTGGGTGTGGAAAATCCGGCCACTGTCCGTGGTAGTGGTATGTCGTCGGTGAGTGGTCATCACGATTTCGGTTTGACGGATCGCGGAACAAGTGTTGGACACGGGGATAGTGTTATTGACACTACCATGCACGGTCATTCGGATATTGCTGGTAATTTGAAAGTAGGCGGTGGGAGTGTTGCAGAAAATCTGGCCGCTATAGATTCTGTAATTCAACAGAGAGGAGCACCCAGTCTCAGAGGATTTGTCCATGATAGTCCGACTGGTGAGTCGACTGGTTCCGCTACTCCGGCGGAGACGGGTACTTCTGCCAATACGGTCAATGTAATCGAAAATAATACCGCCAGCCACTTCGTGAAAGCACCGCCGCTTGCTTATGAACATGATGCCACTACCGTATCTCCTCCACCACCGGAGACACCGAAAACCGGTAATGCAGTCAACACAAACGAAGCCGTTGTGAGTGAAGTCGGGACACCGGAAACATATGTAGCGGATTTATCGAAAGCGGTCAATTCGCTGGATTTGGGATATCGGAGTATTTTGGGTCGAGGAGATTATGCTGGATTGGTCAGAGATCTCTTGCATCCGAAAGTTGATTTTTTGGAGAAGGTTCTAGAGGAAGCTGGTCTGAGCGCGGATGACTATTTTGCAAATGGACAGCTGAAGTCAGGATCGGCCGAGAAATTACTCAACGATGTCATGGGTTCGAATGAAGTGGGTATGTCTAGAAATGAAATTGATTTCGTCCTCGGTGAGAGAGGCAATGCGGATTTCGTCGGGGTCGGGGATGTATTCGTGCGCGCCAATGTCGGACTTGACAATGGTACCGCCTGTTTCGAAATTGTCTCTCCAGAGGGTACTATGAATTTGGCATTTGATCCGGATTATAAATTTTTTGTGGAAAATGGCGTACTGTACCGCCTCCCGACAGAAGGTGAAAGCGCGGTTAGCCAGTTCACGGAGGCCTCGGCGGATGGGGCGCTCGCCCCGAATGGCGCAGAGGAAGTGACACGGATAAAATTATAAGGTCGGTGGATAAGCCGAAAAAAGCCCTTAAAATAGGGCTTTTTTGGTATGTGGATAGGGGGCTTGACATATTTCGCTATTTGTGCTAATATAGGCTGTTCGCAAATTGGGCGAATTGTAGATGATTTTTGTCTACGCATTCGTACTTTAAAATTTTGGAAGGAATACAAAAAGTGTCTTCCGTTTTTTTGTTTCTGAATACCGAACAGTGTGGCTGTCGAAGCTGTTTTGTTCGGTATTCAGAGGCACTTTCAAAGCGCGATGCAAGGTGCATTAGCGGATGAGAGATTGTTTCTACTAAGATAGGAGGATACCATGGCTGCTACTACTGGAACTGATGATCCGACCACTACTTCTACTTCTTCCAACAAGGGGAAGAAAGTAGGAAAGGTGCTTATGTGGATTCTGGCGCTCATCGTGGCTGTCGCTTCCATTTGGGGGTGGTTCAGAGCCGGTGACGCGCAGGAGGGTGTCACCGCGTTGACTGAGAAGGTCGACGAGGGAGCGGAGGCGTATGCCGAAGCGATGACCGCCGTCAAGGGGCTGGCAGAGGGGGCCGACACCAAGGCGACGGAGGCAGGGGAGGGTCTCGCGACCCTCGGGAAGAAGGTCACAGAGAACGAGGGGGTGCTCAACACCACCTCGAAGAATGTGGCCACCCTGGCCACCGGGTTCAAGTCCATCGATGGCCGTGTCGGGAGTGTCGAGGGTCTGGCTGGTGAGACTAGAGATCTTGCCAATCAGACCGCGTCTGATCTGATCTCTCTTGGTAGTCGTGTCGCCGACACCGAGAACGATGTCGGGAAGATCGTCCTCGCCATGGACGACGTCCAGACCGATCTGGAAGCCGTCAAGGAAGAGTCGAAGAAGACCAATAAAAAGGTCTCTTCGTTCTACCGGCGGGTGACGACCACTGAGGGGGAGGTCGTCTTCCTCAAGACGAGTGTTGGGGCACTCGAAAAAAAGGTGGGCACCGTCGATACCGGGTTGGGCGAGGCCAAGAATCTGGCCAAGTCTGCCAAGGAAACGGCGGACCAGACCGCCACGGATCTGAAAGAACTTCGTACCCTCACCCATGCCAAGAATGAGGAGAAAGAGGGTGGGGGAATTGATGGAGTCATCAGAGGAACCATAGAAGACGGCGAAATGAAGTTGGACTTCCAGCCCACCACCCCACCGAAGAAGACAGTACCTAAATCGGGCGATTAGCCCACTTGCTCCTTCCGTTTACCGAGCGCTTTTCTCTTCGGAGAAATAGCGCTCCCATTTAGTGATCATTTCTGTTTTGCAGAAGTGGTCAGTAATAGGACTGTACATTATATATAGTGTGTTAATTTCACCCCGTCTCTCGTGAGAAGTGGGGTCAACCTTTGGAGGTGTTCAGTGAGGAATTTTTGGAATTTACTGGTATTGTTTATCGCGGCCGTGGCTGTTATGTTCATCTCTCTCGCCTCGGCCGAGGCAGAAGAGAAAAACAGCATCTCGAAGAGGTGCGAGAGGGGGAAGAAGTGCGAGATTCGTCTCGGTATAAAATTGAAGTTGCCGGAGACGAAACAGGTTCCACCCTCTGGACGTGGCTTCGATTTCGCTCTCGGTCTCGGCGGTTGGGGCGGGCTGACCGACTCCAGTGGCGGAGTTGGGTCATGGGGGATGGACGCTAGACTCATCCTGAGTCTGGCAATGTTTTCCGACACTTACCTTCGTCTGATGGTCGCCCCAGGGGTGGGGTGGCGTCAGCACCAGGTGCTCGGGGCACCCGGGAAGGAGAAGTGGGAATTGCAGAGACTCCTGATCTCCTACGAAGCCGTGGGGATTGAATTCCGTGGGGACAGTGGTTCGGTGTGGGTAGGCCCTGCCCATCGGATTATGTCATCTACAGAGGGGGTTTGGGCAAATGAGGCTCTCGCCACCCTTGGCTTCTCGGTCAAATTGTGGGCCGGGTTAGCCCTGAATATCGAATTCTCCGGTGGTTGGTCTTGGTTCACGACTGAGACCTTCGATTGGAAGAACCCCTTGTTGGGTGCCGACAGTGTTCCCCCGAGGGATGTTGGTTCGGGGAACGGTTTTGTCTTCGAAGGTGGTCTGGGTGTCGTCTACACTTTCTGACGTTTATTCCAGCCTGCCCTGACGTTCGATCGCCCGTCGAGCGTCAGAAACAAATGGGCACAGTCGCGGTCCTGGAGCGTGAGCTCCTGGACCGCATCCTTTCCAAGTTCATGAGATTTCATGGATTTAGAAGGGAGGAAATGAACTTTACAATTTGAGATGTGAAAATTAGGATCTATCCTGAGTAAGTCGTGTGACCGAAAAGGTTTAGATACATCTACTCGTTGATTGTTTTTCGATCGGCCGGTAGATAAGTATGGTTTTAGAGGCCGCTTCGCCACGATGGTGAGGTGGTACGAAATTGCGCAACTGTGGAGGAAAACCATGCGCAAAATCAATCTGTTGGTAGTAGCAATCGTGTTCTGTTTCTGTGGCGTTCTCAGCTCCTGCGCGGTGGACAGCACCATACAGGTCCAGGAACCCTCGGGTGAGTCCGGGGAGTTCGCTCTGGCGGATGAGGATGGAAATCTCATCCCGGATCAGTTCGACAACTGTCCTGGGTGGGGTGACATGACGAGGGTCGAGCTCGGAATTACCTGCGAATTCGCGGCCGACTGTGCCCATCCGACCGACCCGACCAAGCTGGCCGACGGGACTACGTGGCCTGTTGCCACGAATGGCAACGGCTCGTCCAAAGTCTGGATCGGCTGTATCGCGGGCGAATGCGTCCTCCAGCCGGACTTCGACTTGGACGGCCTCGGCGATGTGTGCGACATGGACGCTGACAACGATGGCGTCATGAACTGTGTGACATGGCCGGGAGATGCCGAGCCGGACTGTCCCGATCTCGTGGACAACTGCCCCGTCATTCCGAACCCGGATCAGGCCAACGCCGATGGTGATACTATGGGCGATACCTGCGACGATGACGATGACGATGACGGCTTCCTCGATGTCGATGACAACTGCCCGCTCGTGCCGAACGACCAGGTCGATTCGGACCACGACGGCATCGGCGACGCCTGCGAAGAAGACACTGATGGTGATGGCATCGAAAACGCCGACGACAATTGCCCGACCATCTCGAATCCGCTCCAGGAAAATCTGGACGGGGATGAATTCGGCGACGTCTGCGACGACGACGATGATGATGATGACGTTCTCGACACGGCCGACAACTGCCCTCTGATTCCGAATCTGGACCAGGCCAATGCCGATGGTGATACCATGGGCGACGCCTGCGATGATGACGATGATGATGATGGCGTTCTCGACACGGCCGACAACTGCCCGCTCATCCCCAACGCCAACCAGGCCAACATCGATGGAGATGCCCTGGGAAACGTCTGCGACCCGGACATGGACGGCGACGGCGATCTCAATACCGCCGACAACTGTCCGACCATCCCGAACGCCGATCAGGCCGACCTCGACACAGATCTCACGGGCGATCTGTGTGACCCCGACATGGACGGAGATACCGTCCCGAACACCAACGACAACTGCCCGTCCGTGTCCAACCTTGATCAGGCCAACGCCGACGCCGATGAATTCGGGGATGCGTGCGATACTTGCACGGACTCGGATGCTGATGGCTTCGGCACCGGAGCTGATTGCGATGGACCGGACAACTGCCCGCTCGTCTCCAACCCCAACCAGGCCGATCAGGATGCTGACGGCCTCGGCAATGTCTGCGACCCCGACTGTGATGGGAATAACACTCCCGATGGCCCCGGTGCTGACTGGTGTGGCGACTTCGACTGGAAGGATGCCGATGCGGACGGTGATGGATTCTCCACCAACCAGGGTGACTGCAACGACGGAAACGCCGCGGTAAATCCCGATGAACTGGAGAACTGCCTGACCAAACTGGTCGACGACAACTGCGACGGCGAGATCAATGAGGGCTGTCAGCCCCCATGTCAGACCAACGCAGAGTGTGTCGACACCAATGCCTGCACCGACGACACCTGCTCCGTGGGGGAATGTGTTCACTTGCCGACGTCCTGCGACGACAGCAACCCCAACACCACCGACACCTGCAATACCGCGACCGGGTGTATCCACACCTGCGTACCGAACTGCGGTACGAAGGAGTGTGGTGACAACGGCTGTGGTGGTACCTGTGGTACATGCACGACCGGTGAACAGTGCGACGCGACGGGACAGTGTATCGTCCCGCCGACGCCGGATCAGATCGTGGTAACGTGGACGGCTTCGAGTACGTCCTTCTCGGCAGATGTGGTGCGTGTGATGGTCGTCATGTACTGCACCAACGGCTCCGGTTCTGGTGTCGTGCCGTGGGTCGATAACCCATCTTCGCCGTCCGCGGTCATCGTGGACGTGAAGGATTGGCAGGGGTCGATTACTGGAGTGTATTCTGCCGCCGGTATCGCCGAATGCAAGGCGAACATCGCAGGTGTGAATGCGTCTGGTACCAAGGTCTGGTGGGCCGTCAAGGACAACCCGATTGTCGTGGTCGGAACGCTTTCCTATTCATGGAACACCATCTCGGTGGGCTCCGTCGGTACGACAAGCAATGGTCAAGGGGGGGGAGACTTCAAGTTCTTCCCGGGAACCAACAACGATGGGGACACCTGCCTGAATGGCGCTGACAACGCCATCAACCACGCGGACCTCGTCTGTCTTCCCACCCCGTAGCACATCTCAAACCCTCTCAGAGGAAAGTAGCCGAGCACGCAAGTGTGAAGCGAACTCCTCTGGGAGCGGCATAATTCCCGAGCAGTATCGCTACTGCTCGGATCCCATTTCTAGAACATGATGAATCGTGTCCCGAAAATGAGAAAACAGAAACCACTCGAAAGAGTGGATTTTTGTTTGGAGAAATGATATAGTATGTGTAAATGTCAAAGTTCAAATTACAAATGACAAATAAATGTCAAAATTAAAATATCAAAGGCACACTAACAAATTTTGCAGTTATTTGAACTTCGGATTTTGTCATTGATTTGTAATTTGGAATTTGACATTCACTTTTCCCCCATGATCCTCTTCCTCCTCACAATCCTCACGCTTCTCTACATATTCTATTCTCGCCCTTTTTGGGGTGTTTCTTTGGTCACCGCGCTTGCTTTTTTCCATGAATGGCAGTTGGATCTCAGTCAATTTTCTGGCACGCGTTCGATTCCTTTTCTTTCATCACTCAATGCGCCAGTCGTCGATTTCGTCGCCCTGGTCGCCATCATTGCTTTGGTGATTTCATATCTCACGGGTAAAATTAATTGGCGTCGTTTGCCCCGTAGCTATTTTTATATTTTCGGTGCATATTTCCTCTATTTAATTTTTGCCGGTATTTCCGCTCTCGGCGCTTTCGATCATGAAGTCTCTACTTCTCTGAAATTTCTCGCTCGGGCAGAAGTCTTCGTCTTCCTCGCGTATCTCGCTTATCCGCTCGCGCTGATTGATTCGGAGATGAAAATGCAGAAAATTTCTCGGATTATGATTGGGGTTGGTCTTTTTTCGGCCTTGTTTGGGGTCGTTTCTGTTTTGGTGAATTATTTTTCCGGAATAGATTTGCCACTGTGGCGAATTACCCCGATTAGTTTTTGGGGGTTCGCGCCATTTGGTTCAAATCATAATTTACTCGCCGAAGCACTCATTGTCACTTTTCCATTTGCACTCTGGCCGGCACTGCGAACACGTGTGCGTCTGATACAATTCGTCGCTATTGTGATTGCGCTCGTCGCTCTACTCACGCTGTCACGGGCGGCTTGGCTCGCGTTTTTTGTGATTTGTGCTTTTGCAATTTATGAGTTTCGTTTTTCTTTGCGTGATTATTATCTCTCTCGTCGACGTGGTGCGAATGTTGTGATTGCGGTGGTCGCGGTCGTTGTCGGTCTGTATATGGCATATTTTCTCACCACTTCGTCTATTGTTTCGAGTTCCAATTTCGCGCGTTTCGAGGTGACGCGGATTGCTCTATTTTATACCGCTCGCGCTCCGCTCATCGGTCATGGTCCGGGCATGTTCATTCCGATTTTGACAGACACGGCGGCCTATGGTCTCGAATTTGGCGACCCGCTCGAGTCGCATGGTTTCATGCAGAAAATTTTATTAGAGAACGGCATCCTCGGTCTCGCATTATTTCTGATTTTTATTTACCTGGCTTTTCGGGCGGTACGGCGGGACAATTTCCATAATTGGTATTTGTCAGCCGCGCGAGCATCGGCGGCAGGAATCGTCGTTTTCGAATTATTTAATACGTCATATTTCACGAGCGTGATGTTTTTGCCTCTCGGGCTCATGCTTGCGGCCGGATTATTGTATGAAAAAAATTAAAATTTTACACATCATTCCGACTCTTTCACGCGGTGGTGCCGAGCGTTGTGTCGTCGATCTCGTGAATCATTCGAGCGCGGATTTTTCTGCGGAGATTTTGTTATTGAAAAATATCATGCCTCGGTCGGAGGAATTGCATACTGAGCCGCATGTATGTGAAAAACACAGTTTGTTTGATTTTGGATATACGAAAAGACTTGCAGACATGATTCGAGAAATCAATCCGGATATCGTACACACTCATCTCTGGGGCGCGGATGTATATGGGCGACGAGCGGCGCAGATCGTAGGCGTACCGATCGTCACGACGGAACATAATTTAGATTATGGTGAGAGCTGGCTCAGGCATTTTTTGAAGAGGCGCACCGCGCGTTTGGCTCGATTGCACGTGGCGGCATCGCGCGCGATCGCGCGTTATGCGGCAGAAGTTTATCATGTGAAAAATGCCGAAGTGATCCGCTACGGTATTGAATTAAATAAATTTACTGGTCTATTGGTGGCGGAATTCAGTGGGGTAATGCAAGTGCTCATGCTCGGCAGACTGGTGCCGCAGAAAGGCCATGTGGTCGGCTTGACAGCGCTCGCGCAGTCGGGGATTGATTTTCACTTGCGTGTGGTGGGTGATGGTGAATTGAGAAATGATTTAGAAAAAAAAGCGCGCCGGCTCGGTATTTCTGACAGGGTGGCTTTTTTGCCGGCGACGGGAGATGTTGTGTCCGAATTGGTACAGGCAGATATTTTACTCATGCCGTCGATGTGGGAAGGTCTCGGAATTGTCGCCGAAGAGGCAATGGCGGCTGGTCGGGTCGTGATTGCGTCAGAGGTGGACGGTCTCGCTGAGCTCATGCAGAGTGGTGTCACCGGATATTATTTCCCGCGGGGTGATGTCGCACGAGCCGCTAGGGCTTTGCAGTTTGTCGCGAGTCATCCGAGTGAGGCGCGACAAGTCGCGTTTCGAGCGCGTGAGTTCGCAGAGAATAATTTCGCGGTGGGAGAAATGGTCGCGAGTTATGAAGCGGTGTATCGGCGGGTTTTGGGAATATAAATTTTATGAAAAAAATTCTATACATAATTCCTCGTTTTGTGGTGGGTGGGGCGGAAATGCTTTTGTTGCACACGGTGACAGAATTACAAAAAATCGGTGAATATGAAATTGTTGTGGCGGCAGTGCGGGCCGGCGGGGAACTCGAAGCGAAATTTATTTCGGCAGGAGTGAGGACTTTTGTGGCTAGTCGGGGTGGAATTATCTTTGGAGCATTTTTCACTTGGTTGCGTCTGCGACGTTTCACGCGTGATTTTGCGCCAGATATCATTCACTCGCATGTTTTCTCGGCTGATTTCATGACGCGATTTTTGCCTCGGGGGCGGGCGCGTTGGATTTCTACTCAGCACAATGGTCGTGAATTGTATTCCTCTCTACGTCGTTTGGTTTTGCGACACATTTTGCGTCGCGCGGATCGAGTGATTGCGGTTTCTGGGGGTGTTCGTGATTTCTGTGTCACAGATTTACATATTCTCGCTTCACGAATCCTGCTCGTCATCAATGGCGTGCCGACGGAGAAATATCGCTGTCTGGCGCAAGCTCGACTCACGGCACCGTTCAATCTGATCAGTGTGGGTCGTCTCTCAGCGCAAAAAAATCATTCTCTACTTTTACACGCTCTCGCGAAATTGAGGAATTATGATTGGACACTGAACATATATGGCGAGGGCGATATGCGTTTGGAGTTGGAATTTATGGCACAGTCTTTGAAAATTGCCGATCGAGTGTTTTTCCCGGGCAATGTGATGAATGTGGCAGAGGTGTATTGCGCGGCGGATTTTGTCGTGCAGACTTCGTATTTCGAGGGAATGTCACTCGTCATTATGGAGGCGATGGCGGCTGGACGAACAATCGTCGCGACGCGAGCGGCTGGGGAGGGTATAATCACAGACGGAGTAGATGGTATTTTGGTCGGGGATGAGGACTGCGATGGTCTCGGCGAAGTACTCGCGGATCTGTTCGGGAATCCAGTACGAGCTCGAACACTCGCGGAACGGGCGGCCAGCAATGCTGATAATTTTTCTTTTTCGCACACACTGGCGGTTTTGCGGAAAATCTATGAAGATGAATAAAAAAATATTGATACTTTCGATTTTTATTTTGGTATTTTTCACCCAAATTTTTTTTGTTGAACGTGTTTCATCGGCGACCAATAATTTTCCGCGTCGCGCCAATTATTTTTTGAAGTGGCAGATCAGTGAAGCCGAAGTACGGGAATTGGCGCGATATGATTTGCTTGTGCTCGATATGGAAATTCAGGCGCGTCAGCCGGAAGTTTTACGCAAACTGCGAGTATTGAATAGAGATATAATTATTTTGGCATATATTACCGCGCAGGAAATTCGGACTGATGCGCGCGGTGGTTGGAGCATCATGCGTGATCGTCTCGTATCTCTCATGAATGATGGAATGTATCTGCACGCGAGTCGGGGCGGACATCTGTCGTGGTGGAATGGAACGGAACTTTTGAATGTGACAAATATTTCACCGAGCGGTGTTTTGTGTTGGAATGAATATCTTCCCAATTTTGTCGCGACTGAAATTCTCGCTACCAAACTTTGGGATGGGGTGTTTTTTGATAATGCTTGGGACAGTATCACTCATTTCGCCGGGGCGGATATTGATCTCGATGGGGATGGTTCGCCGAATAACAATCTGGATGCTTCGTGGCGTGAAGGTATGCGTCGAATCTATACCGAAACACGTCGGCTTTCTAATAATAAATATATTATCGTCGCAAATGGCAATACACGTGAGTACACCGAGGAGTTGAATGGAAAAATGATTGAAAATTTTCTCCCGATTGGTTGGCAAAACACGATGAATACTTATGTGGCTAATTTCAATACAACTTTTCGACCGCAAATAAATATCATCAACGCGAATACCGGCAATTCCGGCAAATCGGATGATTATCGGCGGATGCGTTTTGGCCTCGCGAGCGCATTGCTCTCGGATGGGTATTATTCTTTTGATCATGGTGATACCGATCATGGTCAGACATGGTGGTATGATGAATACAATGTAGATCTGGGTAAGCCTCTGCGGGCGACAGCCGTGGCGGCCGAGGGTGGTCAGACGACAGCACAGTATGTGCCGGGTGTTTGGCGGCGTGATTTCGAAAACGGTCTCGCGGTGGTCAATAGCGGTGATGAGAGTGAAGTGGTGAACTTGGGTAAAGATTATGAAAAAATTAATGGCACACAGGATAAAAGCGTGAACGATGGCGCGATTGTGTCAGAATTAGAATTATCGGCGGATGATGGTGTCGTCCTATTGAAGACGATTTCATCTCTTCAGGATGTCATTTTCCGCAATGGCGATTTCGTGCGTTTTTATCGCTCGGATGGTTCGCGGGCGCGCAACGGTTTTTATGTATTTGCGGAGAAATATCGTGGTGGAGATTTCATCGGATATGTGGACATGAATGGCGATGGTGAGCGTGAGACTATCGTCGCTTCGCGCAATAAAATTACGATTTGGCGGTCAAACGGACGTCTCTATGCGAAGATTTATCCGTACACCGGTAATTACACCGGCACATTGCGTATTGCGGTTGGCGATTTGAATGGTGATTCGCGGGCGGAAATTTATGTGGCGCCCTCAGCTGGACGGGCTGGTGCTCTCAAAGTTTTCTCTATATATGGTGAGACAATTCGCGAGGATTGGTATCCGAAAGGTGAGAAATATCGTGGTGGTATGAGTATCGCCGTGGCGCGCCAGTCCAATGGAGAGAAATTTCTGGTCGTGGGGGCAGGGGAAAATTCCGAATCGCGGGTTTCAATTTTTGATTCGGAATATAATTTGATTAATGAATGGCTGGCTTTTGATAAAAAATTCGTTGGCGGAATAAATGTGGCGGTTGGCAATATTGATGGGGTTGGGAATGACGAAGTGGTTGTTTCTGCTGGTCGAGGCCTCGCTCCTATTGTTAAAATATTTTCTCTGGATGGAGAGAAGCTGATGGGAGAATTTAGACCGGGCGCGGTGACACCTGACGGCCTGAATGTGTTGGATGTTGATTTCGATGGTCGTGCCGAAATTCTGACTTCGGGGAACGGTTTTTAGTATAATTTGCCAAAAATTTCGCAAAGCGGTATAATCCACAAGGATAGACTGTTTATTCGTTTATCGAGCGAAGCTGATGTGGGTAATTATATCCATAAGCGAGCGCAGATAAAAGAGCTTGGGCTCTTAATTTTTTGTCTCTATGTCAATTTTTGGCGGTGCTTGTGAAAAGTATTCTCAGGACAGGAAACAGATTTCTACCGAGTACTTGCGCAGACATTTGATTGTCCGTTCTCATATTCCCAACTTGAAAGAATCAGAATGCGAAGCGGTTTGTACGGAAATTTTGGGTGCGCGTGATCTCAAAGGAGAAATTTCCATGCGTCGCGTGTGCGAAATTTTGGGTCATTTGAAAACAGGCACGCATGAGATTGGTGGTGAGGACAAACGTAGAATAATGGAAAGAATGGAAAAATATTTTGCGGAGGGAGTATAAATACTATTCAATGCCAATTGCCTATGAAAAAAGTTATTATCTTGCTCGGTGTTCCAGGTTCGGGCAAAGGTACGCAAGCGCGTAAAATCGCCACGCGAAATAATTATGCGCACATTTCCACTGGTGAACTTTGTCGCGCGCTGGCTTTGGATAGCCATGTCACGCCAGAGGAATTGGCCGAGCTTGCGCTCATGAAAGAGGGTAGGTTGGTTTCGGATAAAATTGTTTTTCCGCTCGCATATACTGCCATGGAGAAGGCTTGGCGAGAGAGAGATGGAATTGTCCTCGATGGTGCGCCACGTAATGTCGCTCAGGCGGAGAAACTAGAAGAATATTTCAAGGAGAAAAAATTGACTGACGAGGTTGTGGTGATAGAGATCAGATTGACGGATAAAAGCAGTTTTGAACGTATGACGAAACGTAAAGTTTGTCCGCAATGTAAATATATTTTGCCGTATAGTCCACAAAATGAAAAAATTTCACTATGTCCGCAGTGTGGAGGTGAGCTGATGGTTCGGCCAGACGACAACCCAGAGACTGTGCAAAAGAGAATTAAGGAACAGGGGAATAGTGTGGTTGGTCCGATTGCGCAGTATTATGCAGATCGAGGTGTTTTGAATTCAATCGATGGTGAAATGCCAATCGCCCAGGTCGAAGAAAAAATAAAGAAAATTTTGGGAGAATAATTATGGGGTATATAAAATCAGCCGAAGCTGTAAAATATATTTTGGAAGGTGGAAAAATATTGGGAGAAATTTTGGAAAAACTGGGCGACATGGTCGCGCCGGGTGTCTCGGCATATGAGATCGATTTGAAGGCGTTCGAGATGATTAAGCGGGCTGGTGGTCGGGCCGCGTTTTTGGGATATCGGGCTGGTAAAAATAGCAAGCCATTTCCAAATACGATTTGCGCATCAGTGAATGATGAGGTAGTGCATGGTTTTGCAGACAAAGAAAAAATTTTGAAAAGTGGTGATATTATTAGTATTGATATCGGAATGGAATATCCGTACGGTGTGGTCGGCAAACGGGGGTATTTCACGGATACGGCTATCACTGTACCGGTCGGAAAAATTGATAAAAAGTATTTGAAATTGCTAGATGTCACGCGTGATTCACTAGAGCGCGGTATTGAGGCTTGTGTATCCGGTAATTCAGTGGCCGATGTCGGTAAAGCGGTAGAAAGTTCCGTCAAGAAGGCAGGTAATTATGGTATTGTACGTGATTTGTGTGGGCACGGGGTGGGTGATTCGGTACACGAGGATCCGGAAGTGTTGAACTATTTCGCGAAATATTTGAAGAAGTGGGATTTGCGTCCGGGTGTGGTCATCGCGATCGAGCCGATGATCACGACTGGAGGGGAAGATGTGCGGACAGATATTGATGGCTGGACCGTGCGGACGGCGGACGGGAGTTGGTGCGGTCATTTCGAACATACGGTAATAATTACAGCAGATGGTCCGATTGTGGCGACGCGTCGGCCGAGTGAATTATAATATGAAAGTATTAGCTCTCGACTATGGTAAGAAGAGGATTGGTCTCGCGATGGGGGACGATGTCTTACGCATTGTTTTGCCTTATGGTGTCATCGAATCAGATTCAGATGATATTGCGATCGAACGAATTTCCAAATTAGTGAAGGTGGAGAATTTTTCTTTGTTAATTTTTGGGTTGCCGATCGGCTTGGATGGACATGAGGGAGTGAATGCGATGCGGGTGCGGAAGTTCGGTGATTGTTTGGTCAAACAGGGTTTCGAAATTAAATACATCGACGAGAGATTCACTTCGCGCGAAGCTGATCGGATGGGTGGGCAGGCAACACGTGATGAAAAAGCGGCCATGTTGATTTTGGAAAGCTATTTCGGAAGTAAATAATATGTTAGCGGTCGTATTGGGTCAAAGGATTTGGCGCGAACATGATGCGATCGTGAGCGTACTCGCTGAAAACGGTGAGAGAATTGACGCGCTCGCCCAAGGTTTACGCAAAATTACTGCGAAAAATGCCGCCGCGCTCAATGCACCGTCACTTGTCATGATCGAGATTGTACCCGGACGAGAAATTTCTCGGGTCGGGTCAGTGCAAATTGTGGATGTGTATTCGAAAATAAAAGGCGATCCCAAAAGGCTCGCGCTCGTGGCTGTTTTTTTATCTGCGGTAAATATGCTGGTCGTCGAACGAGATCCACAGCCAATTATTTTTGATATAATTTTTTCTTTTCAAAAGATCCTTTCTGAATCCAATCGAGTGAATTTACGTTTTGCGGACATTGCAACTTTGCGTCTGTTTTCTGTGATCGGATTTGCGCCGACTGCTGACAGTCCTGAATTACGCAAGGTCTCTCCGGAAATGAAGCGTGATATCCTGAGTGCTTCTGGTGCGGAATGGGCACGGAATTTGATTGGTGGGCGGGATTTTGGAGTTAAATTTAGCGATTTTGTCTATAAATATATCAGCTATCACTCACCTAGGCCAATTCCTGATTGGCGATCATTACTTGACATTTTTTGGAAGTAGTGATAGTATTGTGTTGAGTTGGCCGCCTCCTCTAAGGGGCCAGTTCCGCTGAAGGGGTTCAAACCCCTCTTTCCTCCAACAGGCTATCAGTCTAGTTCCTCTATACCAGTGGAGGCAGATAGTCCTGTTGGGGGTCTTTTTTTATCTGTGGACAACTCTTTGACACGCCGGTATATGGTGCGGTATATTAAATACATATGAAGTTTCAATCCGTCCAATTGAATAATAACAATAATAACCCTCTATAAGTGGGCGCAGTTTGATTTACCTTAAACTCCCGTCCACTGTGGCGGGTTTTTTGTTTGAGATGTTTATATTAAAATTCCCAGATAGTTCAATTGGTAGAACGATGCACTGTTAATGCATTGGTTCCAGGTTCAAGTCCTGGTCTGGGAGCAGGCTGATTAATCCTATGTTTAATTTTTAGATTAAGAAGGCCCAGCATCATAATTTTGATGCTGGGCAACACGCTCCTTTCAAGCCTCGTGTAGTGGCCCTCCACTAAACCATAGCCGTTTAGATTCTTTGGGGAGTCTATTTACACAAACTTTTACATGGCTAGCTAGAACCTGTGCCAGGTTACTCATGTCCGTATCGGGGGGTGGTTTAAGCTGATAAAAACTGATTGCCATTCCTAGTATGCAGTGCATTATGTCTGTTGGTAGATTTAAGAGAGACAATTCATCTGTCAAGGCTTTGTAGAGCTCTATTTCACTCTTAAAATTCCGAGACTCTTTAATGCATTCCACCATCTTTTCAAGATGGTCAGACCGTTTTTCCATGGAATCCTCCGCGGTTATTTATAAAAGGAGCCTTGGTATATTATCTAAAAATAAGACAAAAGTCAATGGTTGAGTACAAGCTAAATTTTAATTATATGTGTATAAAAACTTGCTAAAACAAGCGGAAAATGATAAAATTTTAACGGTCATTCCGCCTGATCTCGACGAAGTCTTGGGGGGGTGGAGAAATCCCCATCTATGATGGGTCGTTCGAGATGATAATGCTAAAATGTATGCAAAAAATAATTATTGCGTCGGGGCCAGTGATTGTGGAGGACGGGAAGGTTCTTCTCAATAAACATGGTGATACGGAATTTTGGAAATTTTGTGGAGGGAAGGTAGAAGATAGTTCGGAATCGCTCATCGATGCGGCGAAACGTGAATTACGGGAAGAAATGGGTGTCGAGTGTAATATCACAAATCAGGATCCGTTCATAATGTATACGAAAAAGACGACGGCCGATGGTGATATTGATGTGATTCTCGTGCATTTCCTCGGTGAGCGGGTGGGCGAGGTTCGGCCAGGTACGGATATTCGCGAATGGCGCTGGGTCGAATTTTCGGAATTAAATAAAGAGGATTTGGCACCAAACATTTTGCCAGCGTTAAAATATTTTGGATTTATAAAATAGCCCTCCTTCGCTCCTGCGGAGCTTCGGCGGGCGCAGCCCTCTTTTTTGAGTGGTGATCGATAATTAACAAATAGTATGAAACAAACATTTATCAAAGATTTCTCGAAACATGTCGATGAAAAAGTCGTTGTGAAAGGTTGGGTTTCACATTTACGTTCTTCTGGTTCAATTGCTTTTGTTGAAATTCGTGATGGTTCAGGATTTGTTCAGGCCGTGATTGCGAAAAATGCAATTTCCACTGAGGTTTGGGCAGAAGCAGAAAAACTCACTCAAGAATCAGCTGTCGAATTCAGTGGTACGGTATCACGTCATCCAAAAAAAGCTGATGTTTTTGAATTACAGGTCGATGATCTCAAAATTGTCGGTGGGGCGGCAGACTATCCGATTGGTAATAAAGAACATGGGCCAGATTTTCTCATGGATGTGAGACATCTTTGGTTGCGTTCCAAAAAACAATGGGCGATATTGCGTATTCGCGATGTGGTCATCTCGGCCATGAATGAGTATTTGCACGAAAATAATTATATAAAAACTGATTCACCGATTTTTACACCAAACGCTTGTGAAGGGACGACGACGCTTTTTGCGGTTGACTATTTCGATCTCGGACAAGCATATTTGTCACAATCTGGACAATTATACATCGAAGCCGCGATTGCCTCAGTCGGGCGTTGTTATGATTTCGGACCGGTATTTCGTGCCGAGAAATCGAAAACAAAGCGCCATCTCACTGAGTTTTGGATGATGGATGCCGAAGCCGCCTTCATGGAACATGACGAGAATTTGGCAGTGCAGGAAGGTCTCGTGAAACATATTATCAAACGCTGTATCGAGAAGTGCGCTGTCGAATTGGAAATTTTGGAACGTAAAATCGAACCACTTCAAGCGGTCGTCGATAAACCATTCACACGCTATACCTACAAAGAAGCAATCGATAAATTGCAGGAGCTCGGTTCCGATATCAAATACGGTGAAGATTTGGGAAATGATGACGAAGGATTACTCACGAAGGGTAGCGAGGTGCCAGTATTCATCGAGAAATGGGATAAGAAAATCAAACCGTTCTACATGAAAATAGATCCGACTGATCCGACACGTGTTTTGAATGATGATCTAATTGCGACGGAAGGCGCAGGCGAAATTATCGGCGGATCCGAACGTGAAAGGAATTATGATATTTTACTCGAACGCATTCGCGAAGACGGTTTGGATGAGAAAGACTATGATTGGTATTTGGATTTGCGCAAATACGGTGGTGTGCCACACTCAGGATTTGGAATCGGACTCGAGCGCATGGTGCGCTGGGTCGCTGGTGTCGAACATATTCGCGAATGTATTCCTTTCCCGCGCACGATCAATCGTTTGCGTCCTTAATTTATGTCTTCGCTCGGTGCGCGCAAAGCCACTTTATCGGAAGATTTTGTAGTACGTCTAAAAGAAATATTTGGGTCGGATTTCGCGCGCGTGGAAAAAACATTTATTAATCGGTCGACGACTTTTAGGTTGAATCCGATAAATAAAGGTGATCAGGAGGTATTGAGCAGTTTGCGATCAAATGGTTTTAAATTGAAAAATGTCCCTTGGTCGCGCGAAGCATATATTGTCGAAAACAAATCATTGCTCGATTTACAAAAAACCGAAGCATACGAAGCGGGTAAAATTTATGTGCAAAGTCTCGCGAGTATGTTACCTGCCATCATTTTGTCTCCACGAGAAGGGGAAAGGGTACTCGATCTCGCGGCGGCTCCGGGTGGTAAGACTTCACTTGTGGCGGCTGTTATGAAGTGTCGCGGTGAATTGGTAGCTTGTGATAATAATCCCATTCGAGCGGAGCGGTTGAAGTATAATTTGAAAAAATTAGGAGTTCTCGAAGAAAAAACCAGCTGGAAATGTAGGGTCGAGGAAGGCGATGGGGTAGATACAATCAAAAAATATCAGAACTATTTCGATCGGGTTTTGCTCGACGCACCCTGTGGGGCAGAATCGAGAATCGTGCTCGGGGATAAGCGGACATATGGATTTTGGAATGAGAGAAATATAAAAGACAATGCTTTTTTCCAGCGACGTCTCTTGTTTGCCGCATGGTCAGCCCTTCGTCCGGGTGGTACGCTGGTTTATTCTACCTGTACATTTGCGCCCGAAGAAAATGAATTGCAAATAGAGCGTTTTCTCGAAGAAGCACCAGATGCGGAGGTTATTCCAGTCGGTGAAATTCGCGGTATTGCTCGCGCCAATATTGTTTCTAGATGGAAGGATAAAAAAATTCGAGAGTCTATTCGAAAAAATGCCTTGCGGATCATCCCGACGGGGGAGATGGAGGGGTTTTTCGTGTGTAAAATTAGGAAGGCGGAAGCGGGTTAATTGGGGGGTAATTTCTTGCCAAAAGGGAATTTTATTGGTAGAATACCGGTGGTTTTGCTCTGCTCTCAATAGCCAAATTATTGGAGTTTTTTTATCGTAATCCTCAAAAATTATGGAAAATCCCATAGAAAAACTATCTCTCGAAGAGTTGACTGCTCTCGCAGTCAAAGGAACGAGAAAATCTTCGGCCGATCAGAAGGTTGAAAGGGACTTTCGCAAAATGGTAGATGATATGGGCGATCGTCCTCCGGAGGTGTCTCAGACGGATTTAGTCGAAAAAATGAAGACGGGTGAAGATAGGGGTAATACTGTGGATAGTTTTAGAAAACGCCCAAAAGTAAAAACACTTTCTGGTAGAAGAAATATCGAAGAAATTGAATTACCAAAAGATTTAGGTTTGCCTGGGTTTAGGCCGAAATTATCGTTTGATGAAGCTACTATTGCGCATGTTCCAGACTCAGAAAATAAATAAATATATTTTATGTACAGAACACACACTTGTGGTGAATTGACCAAAAAACACGTCGGGGGTACTGTCACTCTTTCCGGTTGGGTGCACAAACGCCGAAATTTGGGTGGTTTGATTTTTATTGATTTGCGCGATCGATATGGCTTGACGCAAATTATGGTGGATCCGGCGAAAACTTCCGACTATGCTGTCGCCGAAGAATTGAAATATGAATATGTAATCAAAGTGACGGGTGAAGTGGCCGCGCGTGATCCAAAAAATATTAATTCTGAAATTGCGACTGGTGAAGTCGAGATTGTGGCGAAAAATGTCGAAGTTCTGAGTAAGGCGAAGACTATGCCATTCGAGATTTTCGATGCGAGAAAAGAAGAAGAGGATGAAGATTTGCGCCTCAAGTATCGCTATCTCGAATTACGTCGAGAAAAATTGAAAAACAGTCTTTTGTTTCGTGCAAAAATTACGAAATACATGCGCGACTACATGGACAGAAATAATTTTGTTGAAATTGCGACGCCGATTTTGACGGTCTCATCTCCTGAGGGTGCGCGTGATTTTCTAGTACCGAGCCGTCTGCATCCGGGTAAGTTTTACGCCTTGCCACAGGCTCCACAGCAATACAAACAGCTCCTCATGGTCGGTGGATTGGACAGGTATTATCAGATCGCACCTTGTATGCGTGATGAGGATCCACGTGCTGATCGCTCGCCGGGTGAATTCTACCAAATGGATTGTGAGACCAGCTTTCTCGAACAAGACGAATTTTTGAATTTGATTGAGCCGCTGTATATCGGTCTCGCGAAAGATGTGGCTGAGAAAAAAGTTTTACAAACCCCGTTCCCACGTATTTCGCACCATGATGCGATGGAAAAATACGGTACGGATAAGCCAGATTTGCGTTTCGGTTTGGAAATTAACGACATTACTGAGTGGGCAAATAAAACAGGTTTCAAAGTTTTTGCGGAAGCAAAAAAAGTTAAAGTTTTGGTAGTGGAGGGTGGTCAGGATTTTTCTCGTCAAATGATTGATGGAGAATTCACAGACAAAGCGAAGCGTGCTGGCGCGAAGGGGCTCGCATGGATGAAGTACAATGAAAATAAATTGGATGGTACAATCGTGAAGTTTTTTAAAGAGGAAGAACTAGATTCGCTTAAAAAACAGCTTAGTTTGGCTAAAAACGCTATCCTGTTTTTTGTGGCAGATAAATGGGAGGTTGCCTGTAAGGCGTTGGGTGAGATTCGCAATTTGTCAGCCGATAAGCTGAACTTGAAAGATCCGAATGTGATGGCGTTCGCTTGGATTGTGGATTTCCCAATGTTCGAGTATGATGAGAAGAATCAAAAAATTGATTTCGGACATAATCCATTCTCGATGCCACAGGGAGGTCTCGAAGCCTTGAAGACTTTGGAACCTCTCGAAGTGAAGGCGTTTCAATATGATTTGGCGTGTAATGGTTATGAATTAACTTCGGGCGGGGTCAGAAATCGAGACCGTGAGACAATGTATAAGGCTTTTGAAATCGCCGGTTATACTCATGATGTGGTTGATAAGAAGTTTGGTCATATGCTCGAGGCATTTGAGTATGGTGCGCCACCACATTGCGGATGTGCAATTGGTCTCGAACGCATGGTCATGACACTTTTGAATGAGAAAAATATTCGGACAGTGATCGCGTTCCCGAAAAATCAGCGTGCGGAAGAAGTGATGATGGGATCACCGTCGGAAGTATCGGCGGAGCAGTTGAAGGAATTGCATATTGGGGTAGTGGGGGGGGAGATATGACATTAAGTCCGTTGCAAAAATATATTCTGGTGCGCTGTCTCGAGCGAAATACAAAAGTTGATCGCAAAGTTTTTTGCGCGTTTTATGCTAATCGGGAAAAGAAGCCGAAAGAAAAATATTTGCAAAATGTAATCACAAACAGTCTCGAAAGTCTGATTGATCGTGAGTATCTGGTCGGTTATGGCAAGCGGACACCGCATAAATGGTTCATGACGCATGTAGAGTTGACTGCTCGTGGTTTCGATGCGGCAGAGGAAGTTTTACGCGAAAAACAAAATAAATTACCATTACGTTGAAATTATGAGGTCGCTCACTCTATACATTCCACTTTATGATGCGGCCGAATATTTGGAGAATTCAATCAAATCACTTGGTGAGTTTTTTTTGGCCAATGTTGTTTTTGTGGATGACGGTAGTCGAGATTCGACACTGGAAATTCTGGCGAAAAGTCTCACCGGTGTGAAATTTTCGTATCAAATCGTACGTATAAAAAAAAATTCTGGTAAAGGGTCAGCCTTGAAACAGGCGATGGGAGAAATGGTGCCACAAACGGAATTTGTAGCTTTTACTGATGGAGAATTACCGTATGGTCTCGACGTGTTGCGGGATGCTTTGAATTTGGCAGTTGAAAAACAGGCCGATTTGGTAGTAGGAGAGAGGGTGTCGAGAGTAGGGCAGTATACGAGGTATCGGGGTGTTGCGAGTAAATTGTTTCGAATATTTTTGCCGAGGAAATTGCGTTTCGTGAACGATACGCAGTGTGGTTTGAAGCTATTTCGTCGTGATGTGGCTGAGAAAATTTTCACGCATTTGAAAACAGATCGCTGGGTGTTCGATGCGGAAATTTTTTTGTTGGCCATTGAAAATAATTTCTCGATAGTGCGAATACCAGTCAATGTTCGTCCGGAACTAGTCAGAAATGGTCGTTTGCGTTTTTTCTCGAATGGTTTCCAAATTCTTTTTGATTTGTTTCGGGTTAGGTATTATGATAAAAAAGGTGATTACAAAATTTCATGATTTTTTTGCCGCTGATTGGTCGGTGTTTTTGGTGTACGCGATTTCAGTTTTAGCTGTGTACGCACGCACTCTCGGGGTCGGTTTTTTTTCCGATGATTATCACATGTTGTCGGTATTTTCTTCGGGGATAAATCCATTTAGGTATATTTTTTCGAATATCGTCGGTGAGCTCGGTTCAGGGAGCTATGGTCCATTATTTGCGCTTTTTCATTATTTGGAATTCAAACTGTTCGACTTGAATGCTCTCTTATATCATCTCGTTGCTCTTATTTTACATAGCGTAAATGCTTTTTTAGTTTATGTTTTGGTGAGGAAATTGTCCGGTCGTCGAGGTATTTCGGTTGCCTCGGGACTCATGTTTGCTCTCGCCGCTCATCAGGTATCGGCGGTCGTTTGGATTGCTGTTTTACCGCACTTGCTCGCGACTTTGTTAGCCCTGGCTAGTATAATAGTATTTGTAAATTATGTTCGTGGTTCTGATCGGGGGAATTACTGGCTGTCGATTTTGTTTTATACGCTCTCATTGTGCGCGAAGGAAAATGCAATGTTTTTACCGATCGTATTATTGTTAGTATTTTTATTTGAAAAAAGACAAGATTGGCAGAAAAAATTTATTTTGGCTTTTGTTCATATTTTACCGTTTGTCATAGTAGTTTTTTTATTTTTTCTGGCTCGTCGTGCGGTCACGGGTACAGTGGCGGGGTTTTATGCGCAATCCATGATTATCCTTGATTTGGCGCATTATCGCAGTATGTTCTTTGATTTGTTGGCTGATTTATTTACCGATCACCCTCTGCGTGCCATCTGGCATGATCGACTTTTTCGACATTGGGTGATTGGTGCATTATTTTTTGCGTCTCCTCTGCTCGTCACGCTCGCTTGTTGGCGAGAAAAATCACGCGCGGCAGTCTTATATTTTTTCGCATTTCTCTTCGGCACAATTCCGTTTTTACCTTTACTTCTGTCACACTGGGATGATGGGGGGGAGCGCTACACATATTTCATTTCGGCATTTTTTTGGCCATATTTTTTTCTCGGTGGAGTGGCCATATGGCGTTGTTTTGGTAATTTGTGGCGGGATAGAATTTTTGCGCGTCGATTCGGTATTTTTCTGTTTGCGGTTTTTCTCGGTGTGAATTTGGTGACAATCTGTCGAAAACAGGATCGTTGGATTGAATCTGGAGAAATTGTGCGTCGATTGATCGGCTCTGCCCGAGATTTGAATTTCGAAAACAAATACACCGTGTTCGTGGGCTTACCGGATAATCTGAGCGGTGCGGAAGCGTCACGTAATGCCATCATTGAAGCTATAAAACTGGAAACGAGAATTACCGTCGTGGGAGAGAGAATTCCTTTGTATGGGGCTTTACGGATTGGTCAAAATCCGCTTTATCTAGCCAAAAAAGATGCTGAAAATGGCATGATAGAAATTGTGTCTAATAAGGCCGGTAAAACAGATTTTACCGGTTTCAAAGAATATTCACGACCGTTTGCGGATTTTTCTCTCGGAGATTACGTGAAACCAGATATGGGCGCGAAAATTCAAATCAAGCCGACAAATGATGTCTATTGGTATGGTGGGCACCGTTTGTTGGTGATGTATGTGTATTTTGATGGTCGGAAATTGGTGCAAATCGACAAGTAGTTATCCTATCGACTGGCATTGCGCTAGGGATGAAAATGGTGTAAAATGTGTAAGAAAGTATGTTAAAAAATGTGACTCACGAAGTTAATTTGACACAATTTAGCGGACCGTTAGACCTGCTTCTGTCGCTTGTCGAAGAGCAGAAAATGGATATTACTGAGATTTCTCTATCGGCTGTGACTGAACAGTATCTGAAATATCTCGAAGAAATGTCTGAAGCAGATGTAGATGAGTTGGCGGATTTTTTGGTCATCGCCGCGCGTCTGCTTCTCCTCAAATCGCGGAGCATCTTGCCACAATTACAACCGATTGACGATAATGCGGCGAATTTGGCGGATCAGTTGCGGGTGTATAAAGCGTTTGTTGAGGCGGCGAGAGGGATCAATCGTCTCTGGCTCCGCCCTGAGCGGTCATATTTCCGGATTGAGTCACCGCGTCGACCGAAAGAGTTTTCCTCTCCAGCGAATTTTTTGTCAGGTAATTTGCGAGCGTTCATGGTGCAATTATTACACCGTCTCGAACCACCTCGTCCGCTTCCTTCTACGAGTATCGACAGACGGGTCACCTTGAAAGAAAAAATCGCCGAATTGCGCGCGATGTTGAACAAGAAAAATAAATATTCTTTTCGAGAAATTTTATCGGAGGCGGCAAATCGTACGGAGGTGATTATTGGCTTCCTCGCTCTCCTCGAACTTGTGAAACAGGCCGATATTACACTCCATCAGGAGGATAATTATTCTGATATTTTTATCAAACGCCACTCCATCAAATAACCATATGGAAATATTACAACAAATTGAAGCAATTTTATTCGTCGCGAGTAAGCCAGTCGGCATTAACGATCTCGCCAAAACTTTTGCCAAAGATCGTGGTGATATTGTGAATATGATCGATACTTTGCGTTTCAAGTATTCCGCCGAAAATTCTGGTATTGTGATTTTACTCGAAAATGACATAGTCCAAATGGCCGCCAATTCGGCTTGTGCGGAGGTGACGGATAAATTTGTGAAGAGTGAACTTCTCGGTGAACTCACCAAAGCTCAGCTCGAGACCATGACGGTCGTGGCTTATCAGGGGCCGATCACTCGTCCAGAGTTGGAACAGATCCGTGGTGTGAATTGTGCTCTCATTATCCGTAATCTTCTCATGCGTGGTCTGATCGAAGAGTCGGATTCGAAAGAAAAACCCTTACCAGTTTATACTTTGTCTATGAATGCCTTGGCGGCTCTCGGGATTACGAATGTTTCTGAGTTGCCGGATTTCGCCACTCTGCATGATCATGATTTCGTCGCCAAAGCTCTCGGTCATGTGGTCGTGGGTGGCGACAGCGAAGCGGCTCCGTCAAATGTTTTGGAAAATATTAATGTCACGCAGGAAGATGAACAATTATGATCGGAGAGATAGAAAAAGCTGAAAAAGAAATCAATGTAGGGGCAAACGAAATAAATGATCGCGCTGGGCAGTGGCGGGCGATTTTGGTTGTGGTGATTTTTGTTTTGGCAGGTGTGGGATTTTTATTCTCGGAAATTTTTAGAATTGTGAATGTCGATGCCGATCGGGGTGTGAAGGAAATTGTGTCAAATCTCGCAAATTGGCCACAGTCTGCCGTCCAAAAAACCGAAGCTGGAAAAAAGGTAGAAATTCCGCACCAGACTGCGCCGAAATTACCACGCCTCGTAGGGTCTATGCCTGATCCGGCTCGTTTTGGTGCGGCGGCAGTCATGATTCGAGATGTCAGTACAGGGGCAGTGTTATTTGGTAAAAATCAATATGAGTCTCGTCCGCTCGCGAGTGTGAGTAAACTCATGACAGCTCTCGTCGCACTTGATATGGGGCCGAATTGGACGGCGACTACGAGTGTAGTTTCGGCGGAGGTATCCGACAAACATTTGGATTCTGGTGGTGTGTACACTTTGCATGAGTTTTGGCAGGCCAGTCTCGTGCCATCATCCAATCGGGCGGTTCTCTCGCTGGTGCAGGGGTTGGGTATCGACCAGACCGATTTTGTGGCGCGGATGAATGCCAAAGCGCGCGAGCTCGGTATGATGTCGACAAGTTTTGAAGAGCCGACTGGATTGTCAGAGAATAATTTATCCACCGCTTCCGATGTTGTTCAATTATTATCTGAGGCACTTCGTCACGACGAAATTCGTGAAACACTGCTCATGAAATCAGTGACGCTGGGTGATGGTGAAAATGCCAAAAAATTAATTAGTACGGATTTGATTTTACTCGGCTGGATACCGACAGATTTCAAATTTTTGGGTGGAAAGACTGGATTCACAAATGCGGCGGGGTATAATTTCACAATGAGGGTGGAAAACAAAGCTGGACGTGTAGTCGATGTGGTCGTGCTCGGAGCAATGGCGCACGAAGATCGTTTCACGGAAGCGAAAGATGCGGCCGAATGGGCATTTCGTAATTATGTTTGGCCGGATGATCCTGGCTATTCTTCTACCACACTAAATAGTAGATGATAAAATTTTATTTATGAATTTGGTACAAATTTTCAGTAGTATTCCACATGAGCTCGCGACAATGCTGATTGCAATGCTGCCGATTGCTGAATTGCGTGTTTCAATCCCTGTTGCGCTCGAAGTATATAAATTACCAATTTTTTCTTCCGTGTTTTTTTCAGTTTTGGGGAATATGGTGCCAGTGACTTTTATATTGTGGCTTTTACCGTATGTGCATGAATGGATTTTGCGTCAGAAATATTTGGGAGAAATTTTTGGAAAATTACTAAAACGCGCCGAAGGAAAAATCTCCGGCGATTTGGCGAAATATGGTTTCTCAATTGCCCTCATCGTATTTATTAGTATTCCACTGCCGATGACAGGTGCGTGGACAGGTTCACTTATTTGTTTTATTTTCAATTTACCTTTTCGTAAATCTTGGCCACTTGTTTTCGCCGGTGTTTGCCTCGCGGCCACTATCGTCACTCTCGTGACACTTTTCGCTGGGGCAGGGCTCAGGTGGGTGATTAGTTTATAGTCAAAATCACAATTTCTGGCGGATTGAAAAGTCTCGCTCGTGCGCCAGTTTCACCGACACCGCTTGTGACGAATAGTTTGGAATTTCCGACTTGTCGTAATCCCTGGTACCAGTCGATCGGTGTGACGTCATCGACGCGTCCGAGTGGGCCGATGAAAGGCAGGCGAATTTGTCCGCCATGCGTGTGTCCTGCGAGAATCAAATCGATATTGTCATAAGAAGAAATCGTTTCGGCGGCGTATGGATTGTGCACAACGACAATCGTCGGTAGATTTTCGGTGCGATCATTTTTTAGTGGTCGCAAATTTTGTTTGTGCGCCATCCACTCATCGACACCGAAGAGATAAAAAGGTGATGGGGTAGATGTGACAATGATTAATTCATTTCGGAGTACGCGAATACCGAGTGAGGTCAAATATTTATTCACATCATCAGCGACGTTTGGTGTTCGATACTTATCGAAAGTCACGGACAATCCGCTACCAATGCCGTATTCATGATTACCGAGCACAGCGTATGTCGGATATTTTTTGGTAATTGTACCAAGCGGAGCTAATTCTAAATACTCATTCGGCTCGCTCGCGAAATTTTCGACGAAATCTCCGCCGAGAATAATTATGTCAGGATTGTAAAAGGCGAGGCGATCCGTAATTTTTTGAATATAATCAAATTTGCGGTATTGTCCGACTTGCATGTCGGCAAGGAAGGCAATTTTCACCGTTTTTGGCATTTTTTCTGTATTGACCAAGACTTCGTTCAGTGTGAGGATATATGGTTCAATGAAGCTTCCATAAACAACGATTATCGTGCAGATAAGTAAGATTGTAGAAATCAGGTAGGTGGTTTTTTTGTATTTTGCTTCAAACGATGTCGGGCGAGATTTCACCGAATACAATAAAATAATCGCTGGTATGAATGTAGCAAAAATCAGGATGGTAATTATGATGTCGAAGAATGTGTGCATAATCAATCGTATTTTATTACAAATTTGGCTAAAAATCAAGCCCATATAACAAAATCCCTCAAATGAGGGATTTGTCTCGTGCTGCGGGAGAGAATCGAACTCTCATGGTATTGCTACCGCTGGATTTTGAGTCCAGTGCGTCTACCAATTCCGCCACCACAGCGCTTGAATTTGTGAATATTATACAAAATCGGGTCTTTTCTGTCAATCTGGGTTATGGAAATTGTCGGTACCTCAATAGATACATTTGCATCTATTGAGGTACCTCTCGTCGTGATCTAGCGGGTGTAGTTGCCTCCCACCGCTCTGAGTCGAGCTAGAAATCTGGGTGGTGGGGGGTCGTCGCTCCTCCTTCTGGGGTGAGAGAATGTCTCAACCGGTTCTTTTTTGTTGGTTACCACGACAGTCACTTGTTGTGGATGTGCCACTCTCCTGATCATGTCATCCAAATCGTCGGTCGGTTCTGGGGGGGTGTTTTTTGGTAATGCGGGCACACTACCACTTTCACAAGACTTAATGAACTCATCGGCCATCGCGATATCCTCCTAGTTTTTAGATCACTTAACGTGGATAATAATAGCATAATTTAGCGATTTTGTCAAGTTGTCTCAAAATATGGTAAAATATGTGGATAAAAAAACAGGAATAGTGTATAATAAGGACAAAATTTGTATGTCAAAAATAATTTCCATTGTTAATCAAAAGGGTGGAGTTGGGAAGACTACGACGGCCATGAATTTGGCGGCGTATTTATCCGAACAGGGCAAATTTGTTTTACTTGTCGATATGGATCCGCAGGGCAACGCCTCGAGTGGTCTCGGTCTGACACGAGCTTCGGTGGAGAGCGGTATTTATGAGGCTTTGGCCAAACAGAAACGTATTCACGATGTGGTTCGCAATACCGCCCATGAGGGTTTGCGGGTTGTGCCGAGTACCGCCAATTTGGCTGGTGCCAATATCGAACTGATTGATGTGGAGAGGCGTGAACATCAGCTGGCTGATTTGTTGGTTGAATTAGGTCATGCTTATGATTATATTATCATTGATTGCCCACCATCTCTCGGGCTACTCACTCTGAATTCTCTCGTCGCGGCGGATGAGATTTTGATCCCAGTACAAGCGGAATACTATGCGCTCGAGGGTTTGAGCCAATTGCTCGAGACGATCAATCTCGTAAAAGAAAATTTGAAACCAAATCTGACTGTGCTCGGGGCGGTCATCACGATGTTCGACAAACGCACCCGATTATCCGAAGAAATTATGGCCGAATTGTATAAATATTTTCCGGATTCGATTTTTCGCTCAGTGATTCCACGCAATATCAAATTAGCCGAAGCGCCAAGTTTTGGTAAATCAATTGCGCACTATGATCCGTATGGCAAAGGTGCGACAGCCTATGAGCGCCTCGCTCGTGAGCTCATCGAGAAACATGCGGCGATGGCGGTGGAAGTACAAATAAGTAATAACCAGAATTAATATGGCATTAGGCAAAGGTTTGGGATCTCTAATTTCATCCGGCGCACCGAAATTCGTCGCTGTACCGCTACCACCAAAACGCGAAGAGGTGCGTGAGAAAAATGACGGGCAGAGGGTTTGGTTAATTCCGATTACGGAAATAATTCCGAATCCAGAACAGCCGCGACAGGTCTTCCAGTCTGAGGAGTTGGCGGATTTGGTCAGCTCAATCAAAGTGTATGGTGTCATCCAGCCTCTAATCGTCACGGAGAGGGCGGAGGGTGGCTATGAGCTCATCGCTGGTGAGAGACGCCTACGTGCTTCGGGGATGGCGGGACTCACGCATGTGCCGGCTCTCATCCGGACAGCTACCCAGCAACAGAAACTCGAGTTGGCTTTGATTGAGAACATTCAGCGTCAGGATTTGAATCCAATCGAAGAGGCGACCGCTTATGCGAAATTGGCCAATGAATTCAATTTGACCCAAAACGAAATTGCGGATCGGGTTGGGAAAGGGCGATCGACGGTGACGAACATTATGCGTCTCCTCGATTTGCCAGATGTGATTCGACAGGCGTTGACGGATCGTAAAATTAGCATGGGTCAGGCACGGGCGATATTGAGTTTGCGTAGTCCGGAGGAACAAATCAAATTGTTTGAAAAAATGCAAAATGGAAAAATGACTGTGCGTGACGTCGAAGCGAATGTCGCGCGTCGCGGACAAATTGCGCGTAAGGGTACCCTGAGGCGAGATCCGAATTTGACTGCCCAAGAACAAATTCTCGAAGAGCGATTTGGTACGAAAGTTCACTTGACCCAGAAGGGCGAGCGGGGGCAGATTATTATTGAGTATTATACACGCGATGATTTACGTCGATTGATGCAAGAATTGAGTTAAGTAAACAAAAACTGATCAGGGCGATCAGTTTTTTTGTAGGTAAATTATTTTTTTCCACCTGGTAAAACATTTCTGATCCAATCAGTCAGGCGATTTTTTTGGGTTCTCTGGATGCGGTTCTTGGCGGTTTGGGTTTTCACGAAATTCAACCAATCGCGATTGGGCGACTTACGGCTTTTGTCTACAATGATTTCTACCATGTCACCATTTTTTAATTCTGCGTTGAGGGGTGCGATTTGGCTGTTTATTTTCGATCCGGAACAGCGGTCTCCGATATCAGTGTGAATGTGGTAAGCGAAATCCACCACTGTCGAACCCTCGGGCAGATCAATCACGTCTCCCTTCGGAGTGAAAACAAAAATTCTTGATTGGAGGAAATCGACTTTGATTGCTTCGAGATCAGATAAATTATTCAAAATATCTTTCTGAATATCTGCCAGTTCTTTGGCCCAGGTCACTTCGCGCGCCGGCCGTTGTGCGCCGTGCTCGTCATAATGCCAGTGTGCGGCGATGCCGTACTCGGCCTCGTCATGCATATCATCGGTACGGATTTGGAATTCGATCGCTTCGCCTGCTTCGTCGAGGATGGTGGTGTGGAGAGATTGGTAGCCGTTTGGTTTTGGTTGGCTAATATAATCTTTGATGCGACCGCGAATTGGTTTCCAAATTTTATGCAATATGCCGAGGGTGGCATAACAATCAGCGACTGACGGCACAATGACACGGATTGCCATGAGGTCGTAGATTTGGGGCTCGTTATTTTTTTTCAGCAATTTTTGGTAGCAACTGTATAGTCGCTTGTTTCGACCATTGATTGTTAGGATTTTAATTCCAGAATTAGTGAGTTCTGCCTGTGCTTGTTGAATGATTTTTTCGATGTAAGTTTCGTGTCCGGAAAGTCTTTTTTCACGTAGTTCTTTTACATTGGCGTACTCTTTTGGGTTGATGTATTTGAAGGCGAGGTCTTCGAGACGGCCTTTCATTTCTTCGATGCCGAGACGGCCAGCAATTGGCGCATAGATTTCGAGAGATTCGAGGGCGATACGATAACGTTTGGGTGGGGGTAGGGCATCAAGGGTCGTGAGATTGTGGATTCGATCGGCGAATTTGATAATCATGACGCGGATATCTTCGGCCATGGCGATGAACATCTTGCGCAAGTTCTCTATGTAACGTTCAACACCGCGGTATTTCAATTTACCAAGTTTGGTGATACCGCGCACGAGAGAAGTGATCTCAGAACCGAAGTTTTTTTCGATTTCATCGAGGGTGACGGCAGTATCTTCTGGTACATCATGGAGCAGAGTGGCGGTGACGATTGTGGGGTCGATGCGCATATCAGCGAGGATTTGAGCGGCGGCGAGGGGGTGAATAATATAAGGTTCCCCTGATTTGCGTAATTGTCCTCCGTGGGCTTTTTCTGCGAATTCATAAGCCAAGCGGATCATTGTGAGATCAGCCTTAGGGGCATAGGATTGGACGGTTGACAGGAGTGTGTCGATTGTTGGGTTGTTGTATTCTTCCATAAATTATTCATTCGATACTATCATATTACCATTGAAAGGGTTTTTTTGGCAAGGTGTAGGCAAAACAAACCCCACTTTTCAGTAGGGTTTGGTATAAATTGAGGGTATTATGTTTTTTTCTTTTTTCGGAAAAATCGTTTCTTCTTCTCAGGTGCCGCTTTGATCAGTTCGGCACATTGTTCGAGGGTGAGTGCTTCGATGGTGGTGTCGGTTGGTATTTTGGCATTTTTCGTACCATCTGAGATATATGATCCATATCGTCCACTCAGTACTTTTATTTCCGAACCAGGGAAATCTTTGAGGACTTTTTTCCCCTGATTCTCCTGTAGTTCTTTGACGACAAATAGGGCTTTTTCCAGATTGATTGTGTATGGATCTTCAGTCTTGATTGAGAAAAATTTTCCATCAATTTTCACATACGGTCCGAAACGACCAATACCGACCAAGACGTCGTGTCCTTCGGGGTCTTTTCCGAGGATGCGTGGCAAGGAGAGGAGCTCGAGTGCTTCGGCGAGTGTGATGGTGTCGATTGATTGAGTTTTTTTGAGGGAAGCAAATTGTGGTTTTTCAGCATTAGTTTTACCTTCAGCATCTTTGCTCTCACCGCGTTGGACATATGGTCCGAAACGGCCGATTTTGGCAAAAATTTGTTTACCCGTCGTCGGATCGGTACCGACAATGCGAGCCGAAGTGGTCTCTGATTTGGAAATTCCTTCGGTTTTGTTCATGATATTTTCGTGGAATGGTCCATAGAATGTCGCAATGATTGGTTGCCAGTCTTTTGTGCCGAGAGCGATCGCGTCTAGATTTTCTTCCATTTGGGCGGTGAATTGGTAATCCACAATCTGTGGGAAATGCTCGACGAGCAAGTCATTTACGACAAAAGCAATATCGGTCGGTTTTAGTTTTTTATTTTCATCACGTTCCACATAATGACGGTCTTCGATGGTGGCAATTGTCGGTGCGTAGGTGGACGGTCGACCGATGCCATATTCTTCGAGTGCTTTCACGATCGTGGCGTCAGAATATCGTGCCGGCGGTTCGGTGAAGTGTTGGGCTTTTTCAATTTTTTCACAATTTAATTTTTCCCCGACTTTCATTTCCGGAAGAATTTCTTCTTTCATACTTTCCGGATAGAGTCGGAGCCAGCCATCGAACACCATTGTCTGTCCATTGGCGCGAAAAGCATATTTTCCTCCCGTAATATCCACCGCCGTTTTCATGAGGCGTGCTTCGGCCATTTGGGTGGCGAGAGCACGACGCCAGATGAGGGAGTATAATTTCAATTGTTGTGGGGTGACAAAACTAGCGATACTTTCAGGTGTGCGTGTCGGGTCGGTCGGGCGAATAGCTTCATGGGCTTCCTCGGCGTTTTTCCCACTTTTGAAGACACGAAATTTTTCCAGCGAGTATTTTTCACCGAAAGTTTTTTTGACGTAAGTAGAAGTTTCGCTGAGGAATTTTGACGATAGGTTCACTGAATCGGTACGCATGTAGGTGATGAGGCCGATCGATCCCTCATTTCCGATTTCAATACCTTCGTATAAGTCCTGGGCGAGACGCATTACTTGCTTGGCAGAAAAGCCAAACTTTTGATTGGCTGATTGTTGAAGGGTGGAAGTGGTGAATGGGGGAGCCGGAGATCGTTTGGTCTCTTTGGATTCGAGATTGGTGATAGTATAATTTTGTGTTAGAATTTCTTTTTCCAAATTTTCTGCCTGGGTCTGGTTTTTTATTTCGAGCTTATCGGTTTTTTTACCATCAATCGCGTGTAAGCTCGCTCGGAATTTTTCTTTTTGTCCGAGGAGTCTCTGGAAGTCAGCTTCGATGGACCAATATTCTTCAGGTACGAATTTTTTGATTTCACGCTCACGTTCCACGACGAGACGGACAGCGACTGATTGGACGCGTCCAGCGGATAGACCTTTGGCAACTTTTTTCCAAAGTAGAGGGGAGAGTTCATAACCGACGAGACGATCTAATATGCGACGCGCCTGTTGGGCGTTCACCAATTTCTCATCCAATGCTCGTGGATTATTCAGAGCTTCGTTGATCGCGTGTTTGGTGATTTCATGAAAAGCGATTCTTTTGATGTTTTTTTTCTTCAAACTCAATACTTCGGCGAGATGCCAAGAAATTGCTTCTCCTTCACGGTCTTCATCAGTCGCGAGGATGGTTTCATCAGCGGATTTCGCCAGTGCTTTCAATTTTTTGACGCGTTCAGCTTTATCGCGCGGGACTACGTATTCCGGTAGGAAAGTTCCACCTTTGATATCTACACCCATTTTGGTCCTCGGGAGATCTCGGATATGGCCGAAAGATGATTCCACAATATATCCAGAACCCAAAAAACGGCTAATCGTCTTGGCCTTGGTTGGAGACTCCACAATGACTAATTTGGACATAATTTCAGCTTATTTTAGGTAATTTTTAGGTTTCAATTACGGAAGTATAGCTATATTTAGCCAAAATGTCAAATAGGGTCCATTTACTTCACTAGAATATAGTTCATACCGCCGAGATTGCGTACGGTATTATTTAGTTCGAGGATGGTGAGCCGTGTGCTTATTTTGGCGGCGGGTAGTCCGGTTTCTTTGATTAAAACGTCGATATTTTTTGGTAGCTGTGAAAGTCGGGTGAGAATTTCCGTGTCGGTCGGATCCTTCGAGGTGGAGACTGATAGGCTCAATTGCTTTGGTCCGGTGATTTTTGCGATTGAGAGGGTTTCGATGATATCTTCGGCGGTGGTGCAGACATGGGCACCGTTTTTCAGTAAATTATTTGTCCCGACCGATGCTGGTGAAAACATGTTTCCCGGCACAGCAAAAACTTCTCGAGCGTTGTCGAGGGCGTAGTTCGCGGTGATGAGTGATCCGGAATCAGCGGCCGCTTCGATCACGACGACGGCGCGAGATAGACCGGCGATAATTCGATTGCGTAGTGGAAAAGAAAATTTTGTCGGCTCGACTCCGGGCGGGTATTCAGAAATAAGCGCCCCACCCGATTCGATTATTTGATCAGCCAAGCGGCGATTGCGTGTGGGGAATACGGACGCGGTATCGACGCCAGATCCGAGTACGGCATAGGTGCGGGCATGATAGCGGAGGGCGGATTCGTGGGCGAGGGCGTCAATACCATAGGCGAGACCAGAAATAATATCTACACCGTGTGGTGCCAAATCACGCACGATTTGGTCAGTCACCTGTTGTCCGTAAGTAGTAAAACGACGTGAACCGACAACCGCAATTGGGTTTTCACTTTTTTCCAGATGACCGCGCACAAAAATAGCGAGCGGGGGGTCGAATATGGTGCGTAAGTTTTCGGGATATGTTGGGTCGTTGATAGAGACAGCGCTGACTTGATTCTTTTCAAGTTCTCCCTTGATCAGGTTAACGTCTACGTGGTCTCGCCAAGTGAGGAATTCCCCGATGAGTGTGTTGTCCCATCCGATTGGCTTGAATTCATCGAATTCAGCTTGCCAGACCGCTTCAGCATTTCCGAAAACAGCCATAATTTCTCGTACTCTTTTGGGAGTTAGTTTGGGAAAATATGACAGTAATATTTCCGGCTTCATTTATTTTTTATTTATGAAAGTGAGGGTTTCTTTCAAGGCTTCATCTGTGGCTTGACGGACTGTACCGCGTTCGAGTAGACCGAATTTGTCGAGGACGAAATCAGCTGTGTCGGCCATTTTTTTCAAATTGTTTGGGGCTATTCCGAGACGTACACGCGCGAAAGCCTGGGTGTGTAATCGTTCGATGATCGAGCGTACACCATTGTGTCCGGCGTGTCCACGGTCGAATTGTACTTTGACGAGACCGAGCTGGAGGTCTTTGTCGTCATGGATGATGAGGATATCGGCAGGGAGAATTTTGTAGTAGTGAGCCAGGAGTTGGACGGAGAGACCGGATTCGTTCATGAAAGTCATCGGTTTGGCGAGAATGACTCTCTCGCCTCCGTAATTTGTGCCACAAATTTCAGCGTTGAATTTGCGACTGAGTTCCCATTTGCCAGCACCGTGAGAGGATAGACGTTCACGCAAAGCGTCAAGCACCATGAAACCATAATTATGTCTAGTCTTTTCGTATTGTTTCCCTGGGTTGCCCAACCCGACAATCAGTTTCATATGACTTTGGTTAAAAACTAGCGCTTCATTTTGGTTAATTTGATAATGATTGGTGTGCCGAGAAAATTAAATTCTTCGCGCATGTGTTTCTCGATGAAATTCAAGTATGATCGATGGAGTGATGTCTTTTCTTTTATGAGCATTTCGAAGACGGGTGGATTGGTCGCGATTTGTTGCATGCCGAGAATTTCGGGCATTCGCGAACCTTTGCCTTTGACTGGTTTGTGGAGACGGATCATTCGGAGCATGAATTTGCGAATTGCTTCGTCCGGTACCATCGTGCGGCGCGCTTCGGCGACTTGTTCGAGGAGTGGTAGTGTCTGGTGGGTGCGATAGCCAGAGAGTCCGGAAACAAACAAGATTGGGGCGAAGTAGAGATGAGGGTAATATGAATATATTTGTTTTTTGAGTTCATTGCGCGCGAGATCGGAATTATCAATTGCAAGATCCCATTTGTTGACGAGGATAATGACACTTTTGGCGTGTTTTTCGAATAGTCCGCCGAGTTGGCGGTCTTGGATTGAAAATGGGTCGGTCAAATCGATGACGAATAACACAATCTCTGAATCAGCAATTGCTTGAATAGATCGGGAAATTCCGGTTCTCTCTAAATCACCAGAAACTTTTGTTTTCCGCCTAATTCCAGCCGTGTCAATAAAGTTGAAAAGTATTTTTTTGGTTTTGTCTCCGGATTCACTCGTGTAGGTGACTAGAGTATCGTATGGTTCACGTGTAGTGTGGGCCATATCACTCACGATGGCGCGTGGCTCGCCGATAATTTGGTTGAAGATGGAGGATTTGCCGACGTTCGGTTTTCCAATGATGGTGACATTAATTTTTTCCTTGTCAGTCTCTTTGAAAAGCTGTGGTTTTCGATCGGTTTTTTTCAGGTTGCGGAATACGACGTCGATGATGTCGCCGACATTGCGACCGTTCACTGCCGAGCAAGGTATTGGTTTGCCGAGACCCATACGAAGCCATTCGGGATCATCGAGCCTTTTTTCGATTCTTTCATTATCGACTTTATTGGCGAGGAAAATCACCGGCACACGTCTTTTCATTTTGCGTACTGTGGAAATAAGTTCTTTTTCTTGGGGCATGAGTCCGGTGGTGGCATCGACTACGAATAGAAGCACGTCGGCAATTTCCGCAATCTCTTTTGTCTGGGTGAGAATTTCTTGTTCGAGTGGGACTTTTTCGTCGAAAGACAATCCGCCAGTATCAACGAGGCGGAATTCACGACCACGCCAGAGTACAATACCAGAATTAGCCGTCCGGGTCGTGCCGGCGACAGGCGAGGTCATGGCTTTTTTTTCTTCGATGAAGCGATTGAAGAGGGTGGATTTACCAACGTTGGTTCGACCAATAATCGCGACGATCGGTAAATGTTTGAGTGAAATTTCTACGGGTGTAGCCATATGATTATTGTTCGTGAATATCTTCTCCTAGTATGATTAGGATATCGGTGGTGGTAGAAGGAGTGACGCCTGTGGGTAGGGCTTGTCTGATTGGAATACTCAAATCGTTTTGCAACGAAGAAGCGTCCTTTGTCGGTGGTGTGGTGGTAATGACATAGATTGCGCTCATTGGTTGTGGGCGGATTTCAGTGTTACCGATGGTCGAAACTTTATAGTTCTTGTCGGATAACCTTTTCTCATAACGAGCGGCCAGCCCAGCTTGCCATGTACCGTTCTGGATTTCAATATGTGCTGTGGAAGTGGTGAATATTTCAGTCTTTTGTTCGGGGGTATTTTGGTTTGTTGGTGTGATGACGGTAAAAATGTTTTGGATTATTTTGGAAATGTCGGAGTAATTTCCGGATTTTGGTAAAAGTAAATAGGAACCATCTGCCCCGTAGGTTTCTTTGAGAAGTCCGTCTGGGGAATTATCTAGGACAAGCGTGGCGACATCTTCGCGATTGAGTTCGCGACCATAGTTTGCGAGAGCCATCATTTCGGAAAAATCCATGTTGGTGAGGATGTGTTTGTCGAGCGTTTTATAGAGGTTGTAAATTTTTATTGGATTGGCGAGTGTACCAGCGGAGAAGAATTTTTGTTTTGCGGCCATGATAATTTTTTGTTGACGATAGGCTCGGGCGAAATCAGAGCCTTCGCCATTATTACCATGGCGTGAACGCGCAAATTTCAGAGCGGTGTCTCCGTTCATGGTAGTTGTGCCTTTCTCAAATGAGATGGTTTGGAATTCATAATTAGCGGCCGGGTAGGTATAATCAGAAAATGATCGTTCGACATTGACCGTGACACCACCCATCGCGTCGATCATCTCTGAGAAGGCCGCGAAATCAATGCGGATAAAATAGTCGATTTTTATGTTGAAGATTTTTTCGATGATTTTTTGAGTGGCGGCCGGTCCGGATCCGGGATTTTCTTTCTCAGCCAAGGCGTTGGCGGAGTTAATTTTTCTTGGGCCGTCTCCATTTATCTCTACGCCCAGGTCACGTGGTACGGAGACCATAGCAATTTGTTTTGTGGATGGTTTGATACTGAGGATCATGATTGTGTCGGTCAGTTGTGGCCCATCATGCCCTTCGCCTCCGACACCGAGTAGGAGAATATTGACGCGGTCGTTTTTTTGGCCCTTCAGAGTGACGTCTCCGGAGAAAACAAAACGGCCGATTTTTTTGAAGAAACTGGTTGGTTTTTTGGGTAAGAGTGTAATTGGATCGTAGTCGGTCGGATTTTCGGATGGTTTTTCGTTGACACCGAGCAATTTGAAACAGCCTCCAATCAAGAGAATAAAAACAAGGAGGGCAATCAGCCATCTTTTGGTATTATTTTGCTTGGGTATGAAAGCGTGGCTTGAGATCGGTGGTGTATGGTGTCTGGAATCGGTTCCTCCGCCAAACTTGTCAGATTCGGAATTTTTTGAGTTAGGGTTCATAGCGGCAATAGTATACTAAAAAAAGCGGAAAAATGCAACTTTTTGTGCATTTTGGCTTAAAATTTGATTTTTTTGCGAGGTCGTGCTATAATTTTCTCAAATTGTTAGATTGAATGCGCCGATGGACAATTAGCTCAGATGGTTAGAGCGCTTGATTCACATTCAAGAGGTCGCAGGTTCGATTCCTGCATTGTCCACATTTTAATGCTTGTAAAACAACTATATGTCCAAGCCTGTCAGCCAAAGCGCTATCGGCGATGTCCATTTGGAGTGGACTGTGTCTGAGTACGAACAGTACTCACGTGGGCCTTATTGGTATATTATTATGGGTTCGATCGGACTCTTTTTGGTGATTTACGCGGTTTTTACCGGGAATTTCATGTTTGCTCTCGTGATCATTTTGTCAGCAATCATATTGTTCCTCCAGTCACATCAAATGCCAAATCAGATCAAATTTCAGATCACTGATACGGGTGTTGTGCTTGGGCGCAAGTTTTATGCTTATAGCGAGTTCAAAGATTTTTATTTATTTTACAATCCGCCAGAAGTGAAGACTTTGTTTTTACAGCCGATTTCGGTCATGCAACCGACATTGCGCGTGCCTCTCCTCGATCAAGATCCGACAGAAGTGAAGTTTGCTCTGCGTCAGTATTTGGCTGAGGATGCAGAGAGATCCGAAGAACCGACGAGTGATACACTCTCACGGAGATTCAAGATTCAATAATTAAGTGAATGGAGTCAACGGATATTGACTCCATTCTTTTTTTGTGTTATACTAGCGGTCGTGAAATGACGTCCTCGTCGTTCAATGGATAGGACACTGGCCTGCGAAGCCGGAAATCCAGGTTCGACTCCTGGCGGGGACACAAA
>DAOOSC010000003.1:20188-57239 GCA_035389585.1 Candidatus Magasanikiibacteriota bacterium | reverse complement strand
AAGCCACATTTCAATTCGCTTCGCTTCATCGAAACGTCGGATATCGAGAAACGTTATGTGAAAGTAAAAAATATGCCAATGACTAAAGAAAAATTTAATAAAGCAGGAAATTTAATTGGGTTTTGGATTTATACTGCGCAAAATTTATTGAATTCGTCGAATTTTTTGAAAGCTAATGATTCCTCTGTTCTTTTTATGAAAGGACAAGAGTGCTTAGATGAAAAAGAGGAATCCTTTCGTAATTTTCTTTCAGTTTCTCGCATGTTAAGAGGTATGGCTTTTGAATGTTTTTTAAAAGCAGTATTGATAAAAAAAACAAAAATAAAAATTACTGATGGGGAGATAGAAAAAAACCAACACAATCAGCATGATTTAGTAAAAATGGCAGAAGATGCCGAAATAAAATTAAATAAATTAGAAAAAGAGTCATTAAAAATTTTAACTTCCGATATTGTTCTTGGAAGATACCCAATATTAAAAAAATACACTAAATATGCAAATTTACCACAAATTCCAAATGTGAAGCCAAAAGTTAAAGGCAGATATTGGAATGATGAACTTGAGGAAGAATCAATAAAGTTATTAAAACGAATAAAAGTGGAATTGGCATAATTTTTTACCATCACATAACAGCCGATATCCGACATTAAAACGATCGGATCATCGGCAAACGTTGTGCAAAATCCTCCGCTTCGCTCCGGTTTTGCACAATGCGCGGCGGTGCCCGCTGTTGCACAATGCCCTTCGCTTCGCTACGGACATTGCACAACAGCGGATATGCAAAATCCCACTTCGGCAGCGTGGCTGCCTACGTGGGACATTGCATATCCGCCGCGCATTGTGTGAAATAGTAAAAATTTTTATAATAACTAATATATCATTTAATAATTAACTTTAAAAAAATATGGATGAACAAAAAATTGAACAATCTCAAGATTCTGTCCAAAAAACAAACAATGTTTGGACTATAATTATTGTTGTAGTAATTACAGCATTATTGGCTGGTGGCATTGTCTATGTATGGCAAAAATCTGAATTTGAATCAACCGAAATCAAGCTACAACAACAAATCACAGACTTGCAAAACCAAGTTAATCAAATCAGTCAAGACAATTCTATTGCGACCGAGAACTTGATAGATGAGAAAAAGACAGCCGATTCGCAGTATCAAAAAAAGAGCACAACTTTAACAAAAGCAAAAGAGGACGGCAGATTTGTATATTATGATGGCTCGATTACTATAAGTGGAAAATATCAAGAGTTTTATCCTGAGACTTTACTGGGCAGTGAGCTATGTTTTTATGCTGATGACGAAACTGGATATTTAATCCCAAGAGATCCGAATCTTTGGGGAGAAGGTAATGGTGATAATAGAATTCCATGGTTTTGTTTTAATGATCAAGATAATGTTAAAGAAATGTTTGGTATTGATGACAGTGCAATTTTTAGTGATAAAACTATTGAATGTATTCAAGGAAAAGCAACTATTGTTATTTCGAATTATAAGGTAGATAAACTGGAAAGTTCAGTTTTTGATACTGCGAATCTTGATAAAATAATTTCAAAAGAGACATACAAGACAAAATGTGAATAAAAATTTTTAATACAAACAAATGAAAGAAAAATATCCTTGGATTATTGAAGAAATTAAAAAAATAGAGGAAGCAACACCACACACAGAACCTGAAAAGAAACAACCGGAAACTATGCCAAGTTTAATAAAAATGCTTGGAAGTGACGAAAGTTTATTAGCAATTAATATTGATAATGGTTTAATTTATACAGACAGAGAAAAGAATGCTAAAAATAGATTGTTTAGTGGTGGTCTAGGTCTTGGAAAAGACAATCCCATTTCATTGAAAACTAGTAATGAAAATGCTTATAGGGTAACCGGAGAACCTCAAATTCAAGATATTATTGAGAGTGGTTTTGTTAGACCTCCGTTAGGAAAGTTAAAAGGTGGGCATTGTGGAGAAGTACATTGGTCAGAAGGAAATGATAAATTATTTTATTATGATAAAAGACCTGTTTTGGAGATAGACAAAAGTAAAGTTTTAGATGGCACGATGGGAGCTGTGAAAATAACGGATCTAAAGGCTATTTGGATATTTAATGAAGAAAGAAAAATGTATGAAAATAAAATTATGGATTTTTTGAAAAACTTTTCGCCCAAAAAATAGGAAAGAAACAAAGTGATGACAGGTAAATATGAGTTCACCTTATACCACACCGCGGGATATCCAAGCATCAAGATATACAAATTAATACAGCCGCAAGGAAAAATCTAAAAACACCGCCCCCTGCATTTTCTATATTTTTTAAAAAAATTATGACCAACCCAGACATCGACATCGAATACGAAGCAACCTTTTACAATATCAACGTAGACGAGATTAGAGATAAGATAAAAATCTTAAACGGAAAACTGCTCAAACCAATGTACAACCAAAAAAGAACCGTCTTTAGTTTTCCTAAAGGACACGAGATCAAAGGCGGATGGTTGCGAGTGAGGGATGAATCTGACAAAATTACAATGACCCTAAAAATCATGGAATCAAACGAATCTATTGATGGACAAAAAGAAATTGAACTTGTGGTAGACAGCTACGAAAATGCTATAAAATTACTTAAAACCATCGGCGCGGAAGAAAAAGCCATTCAGGAGACCAGAAGAGAACTTTGGAAAATAGATAGGGTAGAAATAATGATTGATTGGTGGCCTTTTCTAGAACCAATTATTGAAATCGAAGGCGAAAATGAATCAGACGTAAAACAGGTGGCTGAAAAATTAGGATTTGATTGGAACAAAGCGATATTTAATTCCATTGACCATGTTTATAGCAAAAAATATGGTATCTCAATCGACAGAATAAATAACAATACCCCAAAAATTATGTTTGATATGGAAAATCCATTCTTAAATTAATTTGACACCAAAAATTGTTTATGATAATTTAACACCATATCAGCCCATTATTTAATTTTTACGTCAAAATTCTATGATAAAAAACTTAGAACGCACACCGTTTGAGACGGAAATACGAGACACCGAACAAGTCATCCCCGATGACCTCCGCCGTGCACTCGAAACGGGACACGAACTATCATATGGTGATTACGGTGAAGAATCCAAAACGATTAGCGTCACGCATAATCATAAAATATATAAGTTTTACGAAACCAACGAAGCTGGAATTTATGGATGGGCGATGGATATAACAGGCGAAGACGGAAAATATGAAGATACCAAAAATATAGAAAATGATGATGAAATAGAATATCTTGAAAAAATATTTAAACAAGATATACCTGACGATCTTCGTCGTGCCTTAAATGAAGCCCCTGAGGTTTCATACGAGAACTATGGGGAGAAAAAAATTATTAGTACAAAACACAACGGCAAAGTGTACAAATTTCATCATGATAATGGCGACCACGCAGATTGGTTTATGGAAATTACTGATGAAGATGGCTACCAACTCCACTTCGCTGACATAAGAGAAGAAAGCGATGCCGAATTCCTCGAAAAATTATTTGAACGTCTTACATAAATCCAAAAAGCAAAATAATAAATTAATAAAACTAAATCACTATGGAACAAAAAAATAGCGCGCAACCAATCATTCTCACCGCTATCATCACCGCAATAATCACCGGTGGTATAGTTTATTTTGTTTTACAAAACCAATCTATCCCAGAGATTCCCAATAATTTAACCAACAAAACAACTGGGGCTATAACCGTAGACGAGGGAAATACAGACGAACCCTTAAATTACTCCATAGACGAGATGTTTGTTTCTGTTTCAAAAGAAACTGCCATGTTTGACTATACTGCCAACCAATTAGCCTCAATGGCCGAAGAATGCGGGAATAAACAAGAACAAGAATACTTCGATAGTTTGGTCTCGAAATTCAGCGACACAACTAAAACCATTTATAAATTCAAATATACCCAGACTAGTCAAGAATCCGACACCTTCATTGTGACGCTTTTACCAAACAAGACTAACTATTCTTCACTAAATTACTTCAAAAAAGATTTTGACCAGTGTTATGCTGGAGGAAACGCTTACCCAACACTGTTAAATAATAATTGGCTACTCTTTATCAATTCTTGCGGAACAGGTTTTGATGACGAATCTGGAAAATTAAACGGCTGTCAAAAAGTACGTGACATGGTAGAACCAACACTAAAGTTAAAATAAATAAAAACCCCTGTCATAAGAAATTAAAAAGCTGATCAAAATAATACTCGCGAGCAATGGCCCGCGAGTATTATTTTTTTATCTAATTTTATTCACCGAAACCAGTTCCGGCTGGAATACGTCTACCGATGATGACATTTTCTTTGAGACCTTCGAGGTAATCCATCTTGCCAGTGATAGCGGCATTGATGAGTACACGAGCTGTCTCTTGGAAAGACGCTGCAGACAAGAAACTCTGTGTCGAAAGCGCAACCTTTGAAATACCGAGGAACAGTTCGCGACCGACTGCCTCCCTCTTACCTTCACGTACCGCCTGCATATTGGCGATGAGAAGCTGCGATCTCTCCACGACCTCACCCGGCAACAAATCAGTATCTCCGGTTTCTTCGATGTAGACACGGCTGAACATCTGCTTGATCACTATTTCCACATGTTTATCATTCAAGCGCTGGCCTTGAGAAGCATAGATCTCCTGAATCTCAGACAAGATATACACCTGTACGGCATTGCGCCCCTTCAATTCATACAACTCTTGTAAATTAATACTTCCGACCGTGAGCTGATCGCCTTTTTCGACCATATCACCGTCTTTGATGAGAAGTTTTGAACCTAGTGGTACGATATATTCTTTGACGGTTCCGCCTTCATAGTGCAATACCAATTCATTACCTTCACGGCTGATGACACCATCATACTTAGCGCGGATTTCTTCACCCGAAGAACCACGCACGAGCAATATATCTTCGGCCATCACTTTGTCATTTTCGACGACACGCACTTCATCTTCTGTCTTCACTCTTATGCGTGCTTCGTTATCGTGTGATTCGCCGGTAATACGAATAATTTTTTGTCCTTTACGTCCTTCAAAAATCTTTCTGCCGGTTGGACCGGTAATTACCTTCCCGTCAGCATCTTCAATCACCACCGTACCGGAAATCTCGGCCAGAAGTGCCTGACGTTTTGGATTGCGCAACTCGAACAATTCTTCGACGCGTGGCAAACCTTGTGTAATATCATCACCACCCGCCACACCACCCAAGTGGAAAGTACGCATCGTGAGCTGAGTACCCGGTTCACCAATTGACTGAGCGGCGACCGTACCGACAGCCGTACCCATTTTCACCGGTTCACCATGAGCCAAATCATAGCCGTAGCACTTCGCGCAAACACCCTTTGGCAATTTACACTGCAACACGGAACGGACATGGATTTTATCTACGCCATGTTTCTCGATATCACGCATCGCTTGCTGTGTGACTACTTCACCATTTTTCACAATGGTCTTATCCCCGACCGTGACATCAGCGAGAACATAGCGACCGAGAACACGCTCCGACAATTTTTCACCAATCTTTTCTGATTCTTCTTTTGTAAATACTTCACCAGTCGTATCACCACAATCTTCCTGCACCACGACCACATCTTGCGCCACATCCACGAGACGACGTGTCAAATAACCAGCATTTGCCGTACGCAAAGCGGTATCGGACAAACCTTTACGAGTACCGTGTGAGGAGATGAAGAACTCGAGCACGTTGAAACCTTCTTTAAAGTTACCTTTAACCGGCAATTCAATAATTTCACCACTTGGTGAAGCCACGAGACCCTTCATACCGATGACCTGACCAAGCTGTGCCCATGAACCACGAGCACCGGAGTCGATCATTGCGAACACCGAACCATCTTTACTGAGCACGGTCTTATTATGCGCCAACACGCGATCTTTCGTATCCGTCCAAATTTCGAGCACTTTGGCATGACGTTCCGTACTCGTCAACAAACCCTCGGCATACTGATCTTCCGTCTGCAAAACTCTTATATCCGCTTCTGCCACAAGTCCAGCTTTTTCTTTATTGAAACCGAAATCATCCATACCGAGAGAATAACCTGATTTCGTCACATATTTGAAACCGAGGCTCTTCATATCATCGAGCACTTCGGCAGTTTTCTCCATACCATACATTTCGAGTAAAGTCTGAATGATATTACTCAAATGTTTTTTGGTGATTGTCTCGTTGTAATACGGCAACTTATCTGGCAAAACCTCATTGAACAACACGCGCCCATAAGATGTTTCAATGATTGAGCCTGTCCCTGTTGGGAATTTCGTCAAATCAGAAAATCGCACTTTGATTCTCTCTTTCAAGGTAATACGGCGATTTTTATAAGCGAAACTCAATTCCGTCAAATCAGAGAAGAATTTTTTCACTTCATTTTTATCATCTTCCTGATATTTAGTTAGATAATAACACCCGAGAGCGATATCCTGTTGTGGAGTTGCGATCGGAGAACCGGTCGCCGGCTTCAGCAAATTGCGCTCGGCCGCCATGAGATTTTCCGCTTCCCATTTCGCCTCTTCGGTGAGCGGCAAATGTACCGCCATCTGATCACCGTCGAAATCAGCGTTGAAAGCCACACAGACGAGAGGATGGAGCTGGATTGCCTTACCTTCGACAAGTAATGGCTTGAAAGCCTGAATACCGAGACGGTGCAGAGTTGGAGCACGATTCAAAAGCACACGCGTCTTCTTCGTCAATTCTTCGAGAATATCCCACACTTCTGGAGCATTGCTTTCGATAAATCGAGAAGCACTGCGCACGTTATGAGCTAATTCACGTTTGATAATCTCCGCCATGACAAATGGTTTGAACAATTCAAGTGCCATTCGTTTCGGTAGACCACATTCATAAATTTTTAATTTCGGACCGACCACGATTACAGAACGGCCGGAATAATCCACCCGTTTACCGAGGAGATTCTGACGGAAACGACCTTGTTTTCCCTTCAAAATATCTGCCAAGGATCGCAACTGACGTTTCTGTCCAGTCGACGCGGTTGTTGTTTTCGAAGCCCGCGCGCTATTGTCAATCAAAGCATCCACCGCCTCTTGCAACATGCGACGTTCATTGCGACAAATAACTTCCGGAGCATTGAGCTCAATCAAACGGCGCAGACGATTATTACGATTGATTACACGCCGATACAAATCATTCAAATCAGATGTGGCAAAACGACCACCATCTAGAGCCACCATCGGGCGCAAATCCGGCGGAATCACCGGAATCGCCGCGAGCACCATCCACTCTGGACGGATACCATTGATGTCGAGACTCTTCAAGAGTTTCATACGGCGAATAATTCTCTCGCGTTTACCACCCTTCGCCTTTTCCATTTCTGTTTCCAATTTTTTCACAGTTTCTGTGAGATCCAGACGAGCGAGTAAATTACGCACCGCACTCGCACCGATTTCTGCATCGAACAAATGACCATAGCGCACCGCCAATTCCTGATAGTGATTTTCCGACACCACCTTCATCATCTGAATTTCTTTGAGTTCCGATTCAGCCGCTGAAAAATCTTCATCCAGAGATAAGTTCTTGCGATCACGCTCCTTCGCGCACTCTTCGAGTACCGCCGCACCTTTTTTCTCATCATTCGCCCGCTTCACAACTTGTTCAAATTCTCTTTCAATTTGTTTTTTCTTATTTTTATATTCCTCACGCAATAAAACCAAAGTCTTTTTCTTCTCCTCCTCATCGACATGGGTGATAATGAAAGAAGCGAAATAGATCACCTTTTCCAAAGTCTGAATCGACATGTCGAGCACTAGACCAATTTTGGAAGGTACCGAACGCAGGAACCAGATATGCGACACCGGTGCCGCGAGCTCGATATGGCCCATGCGCTCTCGACGGACGAGTGAGTGTGTCACTTCCACACCGCACTTATCACAGACGATCCCTTTGTATCTGACCTTCTTGTATTTTCCACAGTAGCACTCCCAATCCTTCGTCGGCCCGAAAATTTCTTCCGCGAACAGACCGCCTTTTTCCGGTTTTTGAGTACGATAATTGATTGTCTCCGGTTTGGAAATCTCACCATGAGACCAGCCTTTGATCACCTCTGGCGAGGCCAATTTCAAGCGCAAGGCATCAAAATCCATGGAATGTAATGTATCTCGTGACATATATTTCTTTATTATTATGGATTATGAATTATTGGTTGCGCTCTTCGGCCGCGATTCGTTCACGTTCCTTCTCTGCTCTCACCTGCTCGACTGGCACGTAAGTTCCATTTTCTATTTTGGCAAGCAACTCCACATCGAGTGCCAAGCCTTTCAACTCGCGCACGAGCACATTGAAAGATTCCGGCAAGTTCACGCGCGTGATTGGTTCACCTTTGATGATTGCTTCATAGGCCTTCGAACGACCTGTGACGTCATCTGATTTGATTGTGAGAATTTCTTGCAAAGTGTGCGCCGCGCCGTAGGCTTCGAGCGCCCACACTTCCATTTCTCCGAACCTCTGTCCACCAAATTGCGCCTTGCCGCCGAGTGGTTGCTGGGTAATCAAACTGTATGGACCAATCGAACGTTGGTGAATTTTATCTTCCACCATGTGGTTCAATTTCATAATATAATTGTAACCAACCGTCGTCTTGTGATCGAACGGCTCACCGGTACGGCCATCACAGAGTTGCATCTGGCCCGAAGTCGGGAAACCCGCTCGCGCCATTTCCTCTTTGATTTGTTCTTCTGTCACACCATTGAACACCGGGGTCGCCAATTTGTACCCGAGAGCATTGGCCGCGAGACCCAAGTGAGTCTCGAGCAACTGACCGAGGTTCATACGAGAAATAACACCGAGTGGTGAGAGAATCACATCGATCGGCGTACCATCTTCGAGGAACGGCATATCTTCTACTGGCACCACGCGTGAAATTACACCTTTGTTTCCGTGACGTCCAGCCATTTTGTCACCGACTTGAATTTTGCGTAAATCCGCCACTGTCGCCTGTACCTGCTTGATCACACCCGGTTGCAATTTATCACCGTTCTCTGCGGAGAAATGTTTCAAATCAATCACCTTGCCATGCTCACCATGTTCGAGATAAAGAGATGAATCACGGACATCGCGAGCTTTTTCTCCGAAAATCGCTCGGAGAAGTCTCTCCTCTGGCGTCAAATCAGTCTCGCCTTTCGGTGTGATCTTACCCACCAAAATATCGCCGGAATGCACTTCCGCACCGATCCGCACCACACCTTCTGAATCGAGATTTTTTAGTTTTTCTTCACTGACATTTGGAATATCGCTCGTGACAACTTCCGGTCCAAGCTTGGTCTCGCGCACATCCGTCACATAATCCTCGATGTGTACTGAAGTATATTTGTCTTTTTGCACTAGACGTTCTGACACAATCACCGCATCTTCGTAATTGAAACCATCCCACACCATATACGCGACGAGTACATTCTGTCCGAGAGCAAGCTCACCTCTTTCCGTCGAAGGACCATCACAGAGCGGCTGTCCGCGCTTCACTTTTTCATTCAATTTTACGATTGGCTTTTGATTGATACAACTCGAAGCATTGGAACGGACAAATTTATTCAAAACGTAACGCAAAACTTTGCCTTTTTTGGTGGTCAATTCGATCTTCGCGCCGTCTACATAAGTAATTTCTCCATCATCCTCCGCCAAAATCACATAACCACTGTTTTCTGCCGCTCGTCTTTCAATACCCGTACCCACAAAAGGTGAATCCGGCATAATACACGGCACCGATTGTCTCTGCATGTTCGTACCCATGAGAGCGCGAGTCGCGTCATCATGTTCGAGGAAAGGAATCAGACTGGTCGCGACACTGAGCACCTGAGCCGATGCCACGTCCATATAGTCAATTTTATTCACATCAACAACCGTTGGTTCGCCATGATCACGCGCAGCAATACGTTCACCGATGATGAAACCGTCTTTGTCTACCGGCGTAATAGCACTCGTCGTCACCGCCCGCTCTTCCTCGAAAGAATTCAAATATACGATTTCATTCGTCACGCGCGGTTTGACTAATACGACATGCAAATCTTTTTTACCAGCCAATTTCTTCGCGATCTCTGCAGTAATTTTTTCTCCTGTTTCCACAATCCCTGACACATCTTCACGCGCCACTTCCCCTTCGGTGAAACGAGCTTCGTTCGGAACAGTGTGCACCACTTTACGATAAGGAGTTTCGATGAAACCGAATTGGTTAATTTTTGCAAAAGTTGACAAGTGGCCCACGAGACCGATATTCGGTCCCTCTGGAGTCGCGATCGGACAAATACGACCATAGTGAGTCGTGTGCACATCGCGCACTTCGAAACCAGCCCGATCACGCGAGAGACCACCTGGACCGAGAGCACTGATACGACGTTTGTGTTCCAATTCCGCGAGCGGATTGATCTGATCCATGAACTGTGACAACTGTGAACTCATAAAGAACTCATGAATCGCCGCGATCACTGGGCGTGCATTTACTAATTTATTTGGTGACAAACCATCGAGCTCATAAGTACTCATGCGATCTTTCACGATCCGCTCCATACGAGCGAGACCGACACGGAAACGATTCTGTGCCAATTCCCCCACCGCTCGTACACGTCGATTACCCAAATGATCAATATCATCTGGCTCTTCCTGTGTCACATTGAGGCGCACCACTTCTTTCAAAACCGCCAAAAGTTTTTCCGGAGACAAAACCCGCTCCTCTTTCATTTCCATTTTTTTATCATCGAGTCCTAATTGGAATTTGGTGTTGAATTTATATACACCCACTCGGCCGAGATCATATCGGTCGAAATTGAAAAACATCGCGTGAATCAAACTCTTCGCATTATCAGCCGTCGCGAGATCACCCGGACGAATTCTTTTGTATACTTCGATCAAGCCTTCTTCAACACTGGCCGAGACATCCTTCTTGATCGTAGCATCAATATAGTCAATATTCGGATGAATATTCACATCTTTGAATTTCGCAATCATTTCTTCGTTCGAAGTAAAACCAAAAGCCCGCAACAGTGCGGTAGCGGCGACTTTTCTTTTACGATCCACCTTGATCCAAATCACATTGTTTTGATCTGTTTCAATTTCTATCCAAGCACCGCGATTTGGAATAATCTTCGCACCATAATATCGACGACCGCGAACATTCTCAGCCGTGAAAAAAGCACCCGCACTACGAATGAGCTGAGACACCACTACACGCTCGATACCGTTCACAATGAATGTACCACGCTGTGTCATGATCGGTACGTCCCCCAAATAAATTTCTTGTCGATTCGATGCCCCTGTACGTTTGTTCAATAATTTGACATTGACACGCAAAGGCGCCTCAAAAGTAATATTTTTCTTCCGACAAATCACTTCATCAAACTTCGGTTCGTCAATATAATAATCTTCAAAATACAATTCCAAATCACGCCCCGTGAAGTCTGTGATCGGAGAAACCTCTTCGAATAATTCTTTAATACCATTTTTGAAAAACCAGTCGTATGATTCCTTTTGGAGAGCAATCAAATCTGGCACCGGCAAAGCATCTCGCAACTGGGTGAAATACTTGCGGTCAAAACTCTTTACTGGTTGACGCTTGTAAATTGGCATAAGCGACAATAGATTAATAATTTATTATTTAATTTATATTCCTCACACCACCCGCCTCTCACGAAAAACTAGATCGGAAGCAAAAAGAAACACAAAAAACCCACCTCAGATTATGAGAATGGAATTACTAGTACAAATTGTGTCCGAACTGCTGGTGCATGGTATTTTATTACCTGTGCACGCCCCTCGATTTTGGCTAAACTTAGACAATTTTAGCCTTCAGATCAGACATTATTCAGAGAGTTATCGCTTGGCGCACGTTGGAATCAACACTGGGCGGTCAGTCAAATAAATGCCTGCCGTGCCGGTAATTTCACGTGTTTCACCCACCCATTCGAAATTCGATTGGGTGAAAGTGGGGCTAAAAAACGCTATTTTTAGCCATTTTCGATAGCGTCCACACTATACAACTTTTTTTTACATTTGTCAAATAAGGTGGTGGATAACTGATTAGGCTACAAAAAACACCGGAATTACCCGATGTTTTTTGCTTTTTATTTCGCTTATTTCGGCAAGTACCCGATCAGCCCTGCTACCCGAGCCTGTTTGATAGCACCCGAGATTTTCCGCTGATGCCATGCGCACAGACCACTTCGACGGCGTGGGGCAATTTTCAAATACGAAGAGACGAAACGGCGCAAAATCGCCACATCCTTGTAATCAATAATTGCCTTATTGTTCACACAGTAATAACACTGACGCTTGGTAGCTGTATTTGCGCTGGTATTGCCTCGTTTTGATGAGTTTGACTTTTTAAACATATTTATTAAAACGGAATATCTTCTACTTTGATCTCTTCGGAGATGGAATCATCGACAGGCGCTGGATTTGGCTTAGAGGAGAAATTCCCCACCGCCTCGGCTCCGCCCGCACCACCATTCGCTCCCGCACGAGTCCCACCGTCGAGCATGATTAGGTTATCGACGATAATCTCTGTCCGGTATTTTTTGACACCGGCCTGATCCGTCCAATCACGAGTTTCCAATCGTCCTTCCACATACACTCGCCTACCTTTATTGAGGTATTGACCGGCTATTTCGCCGATTTTACCCCACAAAACACAGTTGTGAAATTCAGACTTTTCTTGTTTTGTGCCGGATTGGTCTTTCCACACTCTCCCTGTCGCCACTGTAACCGAAGCCACGGTTTTGCCAGTTGGAGTTGTGCGCACCTCCGGATCACGGACGAGACGGCCGAGAAGCGTGACACGATTGAGATCCATAGTAGTTTAATTAATTAGTGAATTGGCTCGAAGTATATTATACATTACTGATATCAATGTCCAAAATTTGATCCAGTTTTTTGTCAATATCGGCCAAATCGACTGTCTTCTTGGTAGATTTTCGTGTCGCTTTTGCTGGTTTCTCTTCCACCTTTTTTTCGATCGAAATCGATTCGACTGACTTTTCGACCGATTCTTTTGTTGTGACCGGCTCTTCTGCTTTCTCCCCTACCACCGGAGAGGCCTCCACAGAAACTGTTTCTCGTGTAGAATACACCTCTTTCACCGTTTCGCGTGATTCACCATCACGACGCGGCAGGGCCAAAACATCTTCAATCGTGTACACGATTTTGTTGACATTTGAAACCTTTTTCGGATTATAAGTTTTCACCACCGTTCTCAACAACTCAGGCATCAGCCGGAGCTTGTTTGAGATTGCGACCACATCCAAAGAATCCGCTTCGAAACGAGCCATTTCGAAATAGCCATAACGAATGTGTTTGATTGGATAAGCCAAGCGATTTTTACCCATGTCGGTCACTTGGATGTTTTCCGCTTTCCCGGACTCGAGCACCGACTTCACTTTCGCGACATTTGGCACTACTTCGTCCTCAGTCAAAGTTCCTGGTAAAATAAACAATAACTCGTAATTTTTCTTCATAACGGTTAAATAAGTTTTTCGTCTGCACCGACCGCGCAAACTTTATGATTTTATAACGCTATTTTCTGGATGGGCACAATATACCAGAAGAATGGGGGGTATGTCAATAGCTTGTTATAATCCGCACCATGCAATATAATTGAGAGATAAATGCACTAAAAATCCCACAAAAACCCCTTATGCCCCAAACTCTCTTCAAAATCCTCGTTTTATCCCTCATCATCATCGGCGAAGCCGTCATGATTTATGCAGAAATGTCCGGTGCCAAAGAGCACTTCGCCACCGCCCAAACATTCTGGCAGATATTTTTACGCATGCTTATTTTTATTGTTATCGGTGGTGGTTTCTTGATCTCAGGCTACATTCTCGGCATAAATGCTTTCAAAAACATTTGGGTCATGTCCGTCGTCTCCATCACCTCAATAATCATCCTCGAGCCAATCCTCGGCTGGACATTTTTTGCGCAACTACCTACAACTGGCGCCGTGATTGGTTTTGTCCTCGGCGTTATCGGACTCTTTGCGGCAATTTTTTTCTGAACCTATTCCAAATCCCCCACCCCCGTGATATAATACCCACAAATAAAACAAACATATGCTTTCAGAAAAAGTTATTTTGAATTATCTAAAAAAAACGCGTGGTTTTGGGAAAAAAGAAATCGCTGAATATACTGACAAAGCCGGAAAGCTCGGAAAAAAGCTCGAAGACTATTTGCGCGACGAAAATCTAATAGACGAATTGGAAATGTACACCAAAATCGCCGCTGAAATGGATATTCCTTTCATCGCCCTGAAGGGTCGAGAAATAAAAAAGGATGTCCTCGAACTAATCCCCGCTTCTCTCGCCCAAACTCACGATGTAGTCGCTTTTGAGAAAACCCCAAATGAGATCCGACTGGCGATGCTCGACCCCGAAGATATCCAAACCATTGAATTCATTCATCGTAAAACCGGTCTGAATCCAAAAGTTTTCCTGACTGCTCCGAGCGACATCAAAGATGCTCTCAGACGTTATCACGCCGACTTGGAAAGTGATATTTCCATCCAAGAAATTTCCGATACCACAGCCGGAGCCGAAGGCGATCTGAAAAAGGTCGCCGAAGAATTACCAATCATAAACATCGTCAACAGTATTCTGGAACATGCGGTCTTCGAAGGCGCGAGTGATATCCACATCGAACCAGAAGAAAAAGACGTCATCGTGCGCTACCGCATCGATGGTATTCTCCGTCCGGTAATGACCCTCCCGAAGACCGTGAAAAGCGGTATCATGGCGCGCATAAAAGTCCTCGCTAATTTGAAAATTGACGAACATATGCGCCCCCAAGATGGTCGCTTCAAAATCCAAGTCCAGGATGAAAAACTATCTTTTCGTGTCTCCATCATCCCAGTCTATGATGGTGAAAAAGTTGTCATGCGTCTCCTCCACGAGGGTCAGAAACCGCTCACTCTCGACGAACTTGGTTTCGCGCCTATTCCGAAAAAAATCGTTGAATCTGCCATCAAGAAACCTCATGGCATGATCCTCGTCACTGGTCCAACTGGTTCTGGAAAAACCACCACCTTATACTCCGTACTCGGGATGCTGAACAAGCCAAATGTGAACATTTCTACCATCGAAGACCCGATCGAATACCATATCAAAGGCATCAACCAAAGCCAGACAAATCCTCAAGCCGGATTTACTTTCGCAAACGGCCTACGCGCCTTCTTACGTCAAGACCCGAATATTATCATGGTTGGAGAAATCCGTGATGGCGAAACGGCCGAAATCGCGATTCATGCCGCCATGACCGGACATCTGGTGCTTTCTACTCTACACACCAATGACGCCCCGACCACCATCCCCCGTCTCGCTGATATGAACATCCCACCGTTTTTGATTGCTTTCACTGCGAATATCATCGTCGCCCAACGTCTCGTGCGTAAAATCTGTCCACACTGCCGTAAAGAAATAAAACTTGAAACTGAAGCTCTCGCTGACATGGAAAAAATCACCAAAGATGCCAATTTCAAACTTGCTTTTGGATCGATCGAAGGCGAAGTAAAAAAGATCAAATCATTTACAGATTTCAAAAATACCCCATTTTTCCGCGGTGAAGGTTGCAGACGTTGTAATAATTCTGGCTACAAAGGCCGTGTCGGTATTTATGAAGTAATGGAAATTTCGAAAAACATCATCGACAAAATAAACGCCCGTGCCAACGCCGAAGAACTGAAAAAAATCGCCCACGCCGAAGGCATGATCACCATGCTCGAAGATGGGCTCATCAAATGCAAAACCGGCGTCACTACCGTCGAAGAAATTCTCCGCGTGGTGCGTGATTAAAAATTATGAAAATATATCGCCGCTCGTCAAAACCTGTCACCGAGACCGATAATAACACTTCCCCAACTGAAAAAATCAGCTGGTTCACCGAACATCTGACACGAATTCCGTTTGTCCAAAAAATGTTTTTTGTCGAACATTTGAAAACAATGGTTCACGCTGGACTCTCACTCACCGAATCACTCGACGTGTTGGCACGTGAGATCGAGAACCCCAAATTCCGTAAAGTAATCGGCGAGATAAAACTCGGCGTCGAAAAAGGCAACGCTCTGAGCGAAGTATTTGCCAAACACCCAAAAGTCTTTCCAGCTATTTATGTGAAAATGATCGCCGCCGGTGAGACCTCTGGCAAACTCGAAGGTGCCCTCCAAGAAATCAGTACCCAGATGCGCAAAACTCATGAATTGACTTCTACGATTCGAGGCGCTCTCACTTACCCCGCTGTCATCGTTGTGGCTATGATTGGCATTGCTATCATGATGGTGACTGTCGTACTGCCGAAATTGATGGCTCTATTCTCCGAATTTGACACCCAATTACCACTTGCTACTCGCATCCTCATCAAAGTGAGTGGCTTCATGTCCAAACCCCTTAATCTAATTTTGGTTCTAGGAGGAATGGCTTTACTAATTTTTTTGTTCGCCTACTCTCTAAAACATTTCCCCACTTTTCGAAGGCTCATCCACAAAATCAATTTGCATCTACCCATCCTCGGGCCAATCATAAAAAAAATCAACCTAGCCCGATTCTCTCTCACCCTCTCCTCCCTCCTCGAGAGTACAATCCCAATCATCAACGCAATCGAAATTACAGCCGAGACGGTTTCAAACATGATATACAAAGACACCCTCCTCGCCGCCGCCGAAAAATTGAAAAGTGGTACACCCCTATCTGAGATTCTATCTACTGATCACAAAATTTTTCCCCCGATGGTGACCGAGATGGTCATGGTCGGTGAACGTACCGGTGAAATCCAGCATCTCCTGAACGAATTGGCTGATTTCTACAACAAAGAAGTTGACAAAACAATGAAGAATTTTGCCACGATCATCGAGCCAATCATCATCATTTTACTCGGTCTCGCTGTCGGCGGTATGGCGGTCGCTGTCATCATGCCGATGTATTCTCTCGTGCAGAATTTCTAAAAATTCCTCGGAAAAATTGTTTTCATTTACCGATTGATATTTTTTTGGTATAATACTGACAAATAAAAAATATTAAATTTGCATGTTTGCGAATCCATTTCCTAACGCTTTCGGTCTCGATATCGGAGACCTGTCGCTCAAACTCGTTCAACTGAAACGAGACGGCATTCGGCGCGGCAAACCACGTTTTCGCCTAGTCAATAGACGTAGTATTGAATTACCCCCCGGATTGATCGTGAACGGAGAACTAGAAAAACCCGAAGAAGTCCGCAAACGCATCCTGCGCCTCCTCGCCGGCAATCGGTATCAAAAGCCCATTAAAAGTCCTTGGGTCGTAGCCTCCTTGCCGGAGACCAAAAGTTTCATCAAACTGATCACCATCAAAAAAAAATCTGATGATATTGTTGACGATGATATACCTCAAATCGCCAAAAAACATATCCCGTTCGCAGAAAATGAAGAATCCTACATTCATTACCAAGTCATCCGTTCTTCTACTGAGACCACAGAAGTCCTAATCGGTACCACCCCCAAAAGAATCGCCGACTCATACACCTATCTGCTCGAAAGCGCTGGATTGGGAGTTATTTCACTTGAAATCGAAGCGCTCGCTCTCGCCCGCACCATGATTACGGCTGATAAAGCTTATGACGGAGAAGCCCGCGCGATTCTCGATATTGGCGCCGTCCGATCTTCACTCATCGTTTATGATCACGGCGTTATTCAGTTTAGCACCTCCTTCCCTTTTTCAGGAGAACTCCTCACGACCGCCGTTTCCCAGGAATTAAAAATCGATCCAGAGTCGGCAGAAACCCGCAAAAAATCTTCCGGACTGATCTACAAAAAAGACACGGGAGCTGTCTGGACAATCCTGATGAAACAGACCGAAACCCTCATCAAACAAATTACCGCTTCCGTAAATTTTTACTATTCTCACTTCCCAGAAGCCAATCACGTAAAGAAAATAATACTCTGTGGCGGCGGGTCAAATTTGGCAGGCCTCGACAAAATTCTCGCGACCAAGTTGAAAATTTCTACCCGACCTGGGCACCCCTGGAAGAATCTTTTTTCTACACAGACCCTGCCAGATGACCCGAGCTCCCTGAACTACGCCACCGCTATCGGACTCGCTCTACGCGCCTCCGAGAATTCATTTTTCCCTTATCAAATATTCTGATATGATGCCTCTTCGCCTCAATTTACTCTCCGGGGAAAAAATCCAATATTTGAAAAAACTAGTCCGGATTCAGTTTGTCAAAGAAATTTTGGAAATTGTTCTGGCTTGTGTTTGTGTACTCGGTATCGCCCTCATCGGCGGACAAAAACTTCTCCAAGATCACTTCAATTCTTTGGCTGAACAAATTGTCGCCGTCAACAAACAATACTCAAATTCCAATCGTGAAATTAAAGACATCAACTCCCTCCTCGCCCGCACCGAAAGCATCCAGAGGGAATACAAGACCCTGTCACCCCAACTCATCGAACTCACCACGGCCATTCCCGAGCCAATCCGTCTGTCCGATTTCAATTTCGACATGCGTACACGCAAAATCACCCTCACCGGCGAAGCTCCTCGCCGCGAAGACCTCCTCGCCCTCGAACAATCTCTCCATAATATTGCCTGGATCGACATCGTCGATGTTCCTCTCTCCCAACTCACCGCGCGTGAAAATTTGAATTTTTCTATCAGTGTCACAATCACCAACAAATCAAATTAATATGAAATTCGGTCTGAAACAAAAAATTATAATGACCACAGGAATCATCGCCACCATTTTGTTTTTGATTGTATTTTTCATAATTTTACCATCAATCAAAAAAATTACCGAGATTCGAAAAGATCTTGGTTTTGTAGAAAATCATCTGGAAGAGAAATACCAAAAGACCCAAAAATTGCACCGCTCCATCAACGAATTAAAAAACATAAAACAGACTACCATGCCGCTTCATGACACCGTAATCAAAACCGGTGACGAATTAAATATTATTACGAAATTAGAAGGCCTGGCCGCTATCTACAACATAAATCAGAAATTAGATATCACATTCATTCAAAACACCCAGAGCGGGTCCAGTCCAAACCACAAAACGCTTCCCCAAGCCTACCGTATCTCTTTCCTAAATAAAGCCACTTTTACCGACCACCTCCGATATCTCTCTGCTCTCGAGATTCTCCCCCTATATATCATGATAGATAATATCCAATTTAATCGCGTCAAAGGACCGGCCGAGGATCGCTCGGTCATTGCAAAATTTGAAGGTATCGTGTATGCTGTTCCCAAATAAACAAAATTCGCCCTCACCAGAATACCGACAGTTCGGCTTACTGAAAATCATCAGTGTGGCCACTCTTGGCCTCATTTTGGTTGGATTTTCATTTGGACTATACTTCATATACGAAAACATTTTCCGAACGCTTGGAAATTCCCAATCAATCCTACTCCAAAAAGTCAGCGAAAGCATCGAGGTGATTAATTTCGATAGACTAGATCAAGTGACAAAATCTTTCGATAATAAAATAAGTCTGACTAACACTTCAACGATTCGCGATCCTTTTTTCGGAGAAATGCCCCCCGCACCTTCATCCACGGTCTCTCTAAGGTAAAATATGCAATACGCTTTTCAACTAGGACGAGAAACAGAAATATCGGCTATCGAGGCCGATATCGTTTTGGAACAAATGAAAGTAAAAATCGCTCGCCGCAATCTGAAAAATGGAATTTGGCGGATTGAAACCAACCATGAATTCGACACCAATTCTCTCATGCACCAACTTGGCGGTACCATAAAAATCATGCGCGCCCTATCGATTCCCGCCACCGCCGAAACAATCTCTCGGTATTTGGGTGAAATTGTATTAGAGGGAAAAATTTCTTTTTCTATCACCGGAGGAGACCGACGTCTACCTGTAATGGTGAAAAAGATCCTCAAATCCTCCGGACGATCGGCGCGTTTCGTCGAAACTGTGAATAGCGCCAGCATTTTGTTCAATGGCCTTGTCACCGACCACACCGATCTCACGATCCTCGACAACGAGTTATTTGTCACCGACACTATTCAGCCCTTCGAAGCATTTAGCCAACGCGATTTCGGCAGACCAGCCACTGATAATCTCAGCGGTATGCTCCCACCAAAATTGGCTAGAATGATGATAAATTTGTCCGGAGTCACACCTTCCGCCACCCTCCTCGACCCATATTGCGGATCGGGAACGATTATCACTGAAGCGGCGGAATTAGGTTTCAAAAATATCATCGGTACTGACAATTCCCCAAGAGCTATCAGTGATACCACAAAAAATTTAGAGTGGCTTGAGAAAAAGCTCCAAATTACTACCGATAAAAAAATCTTCCACTGCGACGTTCGCCAAATTCACGAAGCTTTGAAAAAAAATTCTGTTGACGCGGTCGTGTGTGAACCATATCTCGGAATCCCATTGCACGGCAACGAACGTGAAGACACTATTCGACACGAAATGATCAACTTATCTAATTTATACTCAGACGGTTTCAAATCTCTTTCCCAAATCATGAAACTTACCGGAGTAATGATTACAGTAATTCCTAAATTCAAAGTCGGCGCAGACAAATGGGCAGAAATTGATGTGGCCAAACTGCTACCTTCGAACCTCATCATTTCCCCGTGGTCTGCAGACAAACCACATCTCACATATTTCCGCCCCGACCAGAAATTGGCGAGGCAGATCTATCGCATAAAGAAAACCAGCCTCTAAAAGGCCGGTTTTGGTTTATTGATAAATTCTCTGTGCTTCCGTCCCGGTATAATAATATTGGATCAATTGGACAAAGCTTTCGCCATCTTTCTCTGCTCGATAAGCCGCATCCCGCGCGCTCATACCGACACCATGTCCTCGCATTGGCTGACCTTTGTCATATTTCGCTATGACCGGTACGAGCCATGGTTTCTCCGCCCCACCCCATACTGATTTCCACGATTTCGTCTTGCCATTACTATTTGCATAATACGGCGTCATTACAATTTCGTTTTGATATGTCACCATTACGCCGCGAGTGGCAATCGTCGCCTCCGCTACATGAGGCATGAGTTTCTCGCTTACATATCCGAGATAAAGCTGGTCTCCCGTATTCGCCACCACATCGAAATTTCTTTTATCATGCTTGGTCGTATATTCTTTTGTACAGTATGCGTAAGTACGTGCCGCCGTGAGTAATGCCTTGATATATTCAATTGGTGCCGCATTCGAAGTCTCGGCAATCCCCGCCACATAATCCTCCATTCCCAATTCATTGATCAGATACAACGCACTTTCATCTGTCGTCACCCTCAATTCAGCGATTCCCCGATATTCATTGAAATTATCCGGTCCTTTCCATTTCACATACCTCTGTAAATTTGTCACACGAAAAACTGCCCGCGGATTATTGACCGGCACGAGACGCAAAAAATCCGGACCAGAGAATACCAATCCGGGCGCCTTAAAGGTGTACACCCCGTTTGAATATTTCAAATCCGCTTTCACACCCAATGGCAATATTCCTTTCTCCACATCGCCAGCGAATACGCGATAGTCATCATCCACTGGACGAATTTTGGACGTTCCTTCCGATTTCGCAATTCCCACGCGCAAAGTCGGCTCTGCGTCCAATCGAATATTTTCCACCACTCCGGTTTTCGGAGCGGAAGTTTCGATACTGCCCCCACCAGTCGTGAACACGGGCGGAATATACCCTACTGGCGCATCCTCGGTCACATCTACTGACAAATCATACACTGCCCCACTGATCTCTTCCCCATTCGACACTAACACAAAACTCGCCACATAATGACCCGTCTTGACCGGCGCCCGCAAACCAAAAGCAATTTTTGTAATTCCATCTGGCACCACCTCATTACTAGTCTCGAGAACGACATTCTCACTCCGCCAATCGGAATCTGCAAACGAAACATTCGTACCAGACGCTACCGATACCATATTCTTCAATCTCACTTCATAGCCTGGCCAGCTAGTCTCGCCAACATTTGTAAAATGCACCAGCATCTTGGCTGATTCTCCGCCTTTCAGGGTGATTTTTTTGGTTTTTACAGCCGTACGTTTGGCTTGATACAGACTGGATTTGGTCGAATCCGCAGAATTATCAGAATTACCCGGCACAATCACCACCTGATCTGCCAAAACTTTTTTCTCCACCACTTTTATTTTCAAAAAGAAGTACCCACCCTGAACCCAGGAATAATTCTCCGCCGCCAAATAAAACCTCTCAACATATTCCCCTATCACACTCGGTGCATGCAGAGTAATTGATAATTCACCCGTTCCTCCTGGCGCTACTTTGTCCGAAATCTTTGCTGTTTGGTGCTTAGAAATCCATGCCTCATCCGCAAAAACCGAAGACCGATTACGCGGCTCCATCGTATATGCCGAAATGTACCGACCACTGTTATTCCAAGTCACATTCCCAATATTCTTGAACTTGACTTTCACCGTCTTCTTTTCCCCTGCTTGAATCACTATCGGATCTGATTCCGATTGAGAAATAAATCTGGCAGAGTATGCCGAAGGATCTCGCACTACCACCTCAGGCGTGGCCGCAAAAATTTTTACCGGTAACAGTAAAAATGCTAGCACTAAAACTGTAAAAAATATTTTTCTATAAAACATACTTCAATTTATATTTTAATTATACCAAAAAGAGACTAAAAAGCCAACCTCAAAAAAGGTTTGACCAAACATGCTTAAAATGCTATATTATACACATAAAAAGTTAAATAAAAAATATGCCAAAAGAAACCGAAAGCGCGCAGGATTTTGATTTTTTTAATACTCATGAGCATGCACTGCCCGAAAAAATTGATCTAGATGAACTATTCAGCAAGTCAGGACAAAAAAAGGCTAATGACTTCATGTTTGGGGAGATGACCTCGACATTTTCCAAAACGCCTTCCATCAGAAAAGAGATCGTTGAAGCTCTGGGCAGTATTCGCGCCTATTTGCAAGCTGAAAACCAACTTGATTTTATAGAAAAGAAAATCATCAACCCCAAAGATCCTGGAACAGAGTCTGAAATGCTCAAAAAAATCTCCCAAAAGATCAAAACCAGATTTAAAAACTCCCCAGAACTTTTGAATTTCTTTGAAACCCACTCTTCACTTATTTCCGAAATTGTGCGCCAAAGCCAAAACGAAACAATTGATTCGGATACAGACAGAATCGCGGCAATAAGCAACATCGACCTAAAAGGGGGGAAGGTGAAAGCAGTATATGAAGCCCCCAAAGAAGAGACCCGCCAAGTCGCATTCTCCACAATCTCCATCACCGATATCCGAGACACCCTTCGTGAGACACAGCAGTCAAAAAACCCCAATAAGGATGAACAGTTCCAAATAAAATACGCCTTAGAGAGACTTCGAGAATACGTTGACCCGTTTTTGGAGGCCGGTGCCATAATTGGTGGTCTAAAACCTATCAATCCCGAAGGAAACACTGCGGAGACACGAATTGACGCCTTCCACGACATCCAGCTTCTCCTGGATTTCGGCGGTATCATGCTCGATGCCAACAAAAGAGCTGAATCTGTCATACATACCCTGAAAGAACAAGAGTCTAACCCGCAATAGACACACCGGACTCAAATCGTTTTGCTATGTCTCTCAACAAAAAAATCGCCACCAACACGATCATTCAAATTGTTGGCAAAATAATCACGACAGCGCTCGGGCTTATCTCATTTGGCATGATAGCCCATTATTTAGGTACCGAAAAGTTTGGCTGGTATATTACTGCCATTTCTTTTTTACAATTTGTTGGTATCTTGACCGATTTCGGCCTCATACCCGTTTCCGCCCAAATGCTCGGAGAGGGCAGATTTGAAACTAACCGCCTCGTGCGCAGTCTCATTGGCTATCGACTCTACACTTCAATATTTTTTCTCGGTCTTGCTCCGCTTATCGCCCTCCTCTTTCCTTACTCTGCTCCAGTGAAGTGGGCTATCCTCATTTCGACCATCAATTTTCTCTGTATCGCCCTCAATCAAGTCTTCACCGGATTTTTACAAAGCCGTCTGCAAATGCACATCCAAGCTGTCGGAGAGATCGTCGGCAGAATCGCTCTCATTATCTGCTTGATCCCAATTATCCATGGAAATTTGGGTTTCTTCTATACAATGCTCGCCCTTTCATTTTCCTCTCTCTTCTATACCGGTTACATGTATCTGAAAATCAGCCGCGATGTACACCTCTCACCAATTTTTGACAAAGAGATCTGGCTTTCTATCACAAAAAAAATGTGGCCGATTGCGATATCAATTATTTTCAATGTAATTTATTTACGCGGCGATATCATTCTCCTATCATTCTACCGACCATCATCTGAAGTTGGCATATACGGCGCCGCCTATCGCGTACTCGATATCGTCAGCCAGACCGCGATGATGCTCATGGGGTTGCTCCTCCCCCTCCTCGCTCGCGCACACACCGCAAATGCCCGACAAGAATTTGCAAATCTCTATCAAAAATCTTTTGACTACATGATGATGATTTCAATCCCCGCGACAATCGGTACGATATTGCTAGCTAATCCGATCATGACTCTCGTCGCCGGGAATGATTTTGTCTCTGCCGGCGCACCTTTGAAAATTCTGGCTGTTGCGGTGTTCGGAGTATTTCTCGGTGCAATCTTCGGCCACACGGCTGTCGCAATCGACCGACAGAAATCCACAATGTGGATTTACGTTTCCGACGCCATCCTCACTCTCCTCGGCTACTTGTATTTCATCCCACGATACGGCTGGCTCGGTGCCGCCTGGATGACCGTATTTTCTGAAATATATGCCGGTCTCTGTCTCTACCTCACCATTCGTCGAATTACCAAAATCAAACTTCATCTCACAAATCTTACCAAAATACTTATCGCCAGTCTTTTCATGGCAACCATAATTTATTTTACTCGCTCATTCCATGTAATTTTGGTAGCGATTCTCGGCATAGCGGCTTACACTGGCGCAACGATTGTATTGGGGATAGTATCAAGAGAGACACTCGCGGAAATTTTTGCAACACGAGATATAAAAAAAACGCCCACTGATGATACTGCTATCAGTGGGACAAGCTAGACGAGCCCTGAGACAAACTACATGAAAAAATATATCGCGAGAGCTATTTCCGGAGGCCCCCTGAACCGACCAACGATTTCGCTTCCACTGCCGGCACCACGATAAATAATGTCACCATCAATACGGGCAAATGGCTCGCTCAAAAAAATGAATCCGGGCTGTTGAACGAGCGGCCCATTGAGAACTGCTAGAACCTGCAAAGAGCTGACCCCGTCTCGCAAGATATTACCCTCGATCCGACCAACTACCTTTTGGGAAAACCACCCATCTCTGTATACCACCCCATTGATGACTCTCCCCAAAACTTTGTTTCCTGATGCGTTATACAGGACGCCATTCATATCCGACCTCCACCTGTTATTTACTTTAATTTAAACACTTTTTCCTGTTTCTGTCAAGACCGAGATTGACAACACGGCATCTGCCACCATACAATATCCCCAGTATGCTGACAACAATATCAATCTTTTCTGTATTTTTTTTCGCAGTTCTCTGTGTCTTGCGGATTGATTTGGCGTATACGATTTTTGCGTTTCTACTACCGACATATTTAATCCGTTATGATTTCTTTGGTATTCCGACCACATATTTAGAATTAATTTTTATTCCACTCACAATTTTTTCTCTGTTTTCTTTGCACACCGAAATTACTCAGACCATAAAAAACCATCTCAAAAATAAGAGGGCCATTACTGTCGGCATCCTACTATTCTTCATAGGGGCTTTTATCGGCATATTCTTCTCACCCGAGACACGTTCCGCTCTCGGCAGTTTCAAAGCTTTTTTCGTCGAACCGATCATTTTCTATTTCCTGATTCTCGCCGCTTGGGTCAAATACCCGAAACTGAAAAACCAGACAATTTACGCTCTCCTCTCTGCCACAGTCATCACATCCCTACTGGCAATTTTCCAACACTTCACCGGCTGGATGGTGCCGTGGGATTTCTGGCAAAACCGAAATACCTATCGCGTCACCGGATTTTGGGGTTATCCAAATGGCGTAGGTCTATTCGTTGCCCCCCTATCACTACTAGTATTTTCAATACTAAAAATAAATACTGGTTCCAAAAAAATCTTTCAATCCTTTAATCTTCTAATCTTCTTCACCCTTACCACCCTCGCCTGCCTCTACGCCAAATCCACCGGCGCCCTGATCGCCATTCTCGCGGGTATACTATTATTCTGTCTTTCAATCAAAAAAATTCGCTTGTTAATTATATTTGGAATAGTCTTAATTACCCTTTCCGTCACACTACTTCCCCAGACAAAACCCATTCGTGATGAAATTTTTCTCCACGACTACTCCGGTTCACTGCGTGTCAACATCTGGGGAGAAACCACAGCCCTACTCTCCGACCACCCAATTGTAGGTAGTGGTCTCGCTGGCTACAAAACACTTATCCGGCCGTATCGAATTGACAAATGGATCGAAGTATTCGAACATCCGCACAATCTCTGGCTTTCAGTCTGGGTAAATGCCGGTCTGGTTGGTTTCACTGGTTTAATTCTCATCACACTATCTATTATCGATTCCGCCTGGAATGCGATCCGTCGAAACGACTGGATCTCTTCGTCTGCCCACGTGCCAATGATCGCCATTTTCGTATTTGGTCTGGTCGATACCCCCTATTTGAAAAATGACTCCGTTTTCATATTCTTTTTTGCACTGGCGCTGATTACTTCGATCGGGTATAATATACGTCGAGACAAATTATCGACTTATGAATAACTGGAAAAACCCAAAACTGAAAAAACTTGCTACCGCCCTCATGACGATCGACAAAGAATCCGACATGCTAAATTTTCTACGTGATCTATGCACACTAGAAGAGCTCGAGGAACTCTCGACTCGTTGGGAGGCGGTGCAACTCATTGCCAAGGGAATTTCCTACCGACAAATTGCCGAAAAAACCGGACTCTCCACCACAACTGTGACGCGAATCGCCCACTGGTTGAACCACGGCGAGGGCGGCTACCAAACCGTACTAAAAAGTAACCACTAAAATCCCCCTTTATGGGGATTTTTTGATACCCAAACAAAACTTATCCACACCATGCGCTTGACATTGTGTTAATGTAGTAATACAATGATACTGTCAGTGTTAAGAAAAAACATTGATACAGGGGTCAGATACGATTCCTGAAAATTATTAGTAGCGAGGTATGCCATGGAAAGAAAAACATCAACTGTGATCGAGAGGACCGACGGAACCAAGGCTGTAGTAACAAAGAATGAGCCCGGAGCATTTGAAGCTCTTTTCTCCCGCTCATTCTACGAGATCACCGACACACGTGATGGTAGTACGAGCTACACGTCAGACCGTGACTCAGCCCACGACTGGGCTGACAAATTGACCGAAGGGGAGGAAAGCAAACGTTGGGAAAGCCCTGACGAGGAGGACGAGGAATAGCCGACTAATGGTCGGCAAACAAAAACCACCCCTCTTTTTCTAAAGAGGGGTAAATTATTTATATGAATAGACAAATTCAAATTGGAATCATCGGATCAGCCGCCGATCTAGAATACAATGACGAGATAATCAAACTAGCCGAAGAACTCGGTAAATATGTTGCCGAGGAAAACTGCACCCTAGTTTTTGGCGCCGAAAAAGACAGTGACTCTCTACCGACCATCGCCTGTCGCGCTGCCAAACAAGCGGGGGGTCTCACAGTTGGTATCACTTACGGCAAAGGGCTCGAAGTTTTCGAAAGGGACTGTATTGACGTTGTAATTGCTACCGGATTGGAGCGTGGTGGCGGACGTGAATTATCGCTAATTTTGAGCTGTGATGCGGTCATTGCGATAAATGGCGGTTCTGGTACCCTGACAGAGATAGCCATAGCTTACCAAGCAAATATACCTGTCATCGTTATCAGAAATACCGGAGGCTGGTCAGAAAAACTCGAAAATCAGTATCTCGATGACCGAAAGCGTCTAAAAGTCGAAGTTGCCGACAATCCACAATCCGCAGTGGATCTCGCAATCACCCTTGCATCAAAATAATTATGAAAAATCCCAAGCTCACCAATAATCTTACTCATATAGACCAATTCTTTTCGAAAAAGATTGGTCGTGTTGAGTATTCATGAATCAGAACTCCACGTTCGATCTATTTCTGAAAGAATCCACTTTCAGAAATAGTCGTGGAGGCTCCCATGAACAGAAACTATGTGATTTCAGAGGATATTTATCTACTGCTGTCCATCTGGGTGAGAGAAAAAAACTATACTCTCCCACCGAAATTGTTCTTTGAAAATATCCGGAAAGAATTTTTTGTATACATGCAAAAAATATTTCCCGGATTAATTATTGTGCCTGAATCAAGTATTTGTTCTGGTCTCAGGAGTTTGCTTTTGCACAACAAGCTCCCAACCATCTCCCTGGAACGGACATATTTCGCGGGTGATTTGAGCTTCGAAATCACTCGCCTAGTCGATAAAAATCACGTAGCTTGTGGTTGGGGTAATCGTACCGGGACATTACCAATCGAAGACCAACTTCGAGCACTACAAAACAGTGACGTCTCCGAAGTTGTCCTTGTCGATGATGTAATTTTTGAAGGCAAAACCTTGAAATTCATCATTGACCTTTTTTCGAGTATTGGAATTCGTGTAATTTCAGTTTATGCCGGTATTGGTATTGGTGAAATGAAAATAGTCCACCAACTTGTTCGAAATGTCAACTGTGTATATTTATTTGAAGATGTAATCGACGAAGTTTGCGAGCGTGATTTCTTTCCGGGAGTTCCGCTTTCGGGCAGACTTCTCATAAACACAGATTACGGAATCCCTTATGTTTACCCATTTGGAAACCCAATTGACTGGGCATCCATTCCACTCGAACACGGTCGCGACTTTTCAAAATTTTGTATCCACCAAACGATCAAAATTTTTGAAGAAATTGAGCGCCGTTCGGACAGGCCAATATATTGCCATGATCTCGCGAGACAAATCATCGGCCTGAAAACAAACGACAGGTTTGTGAACTGTCTTCGTGCGATCTAAGCAAAACCAGCCCGTGGGGGCTGGTTTTTAATCATATTTTACCTTTTCATCACCGGCTTCAAATAAAACCCGGTCAAACTTTTTTTCACTTTCATGACATCCGCTGGTGTCCCTTCGGCAACCACTTCACCACCACGATCACCACCCTCTGGTCCCATATCAATAATCCAATCCGCACATTTGATGACATCCATATTATGCTCGATAATGACAATACTGTTTCCTTTATCGACGAGTAGAGTCAGAACACCGAGCAACCTCTTGATATCCTCGAAGTGCAAACCGGTTGTCGGCTCATCGAGAATATAGAGGGTTTTCCCCGTCGCGCGACGTGAAAGTTCAGTGGCGAGTTTCACACGCTGTGCTTCACCACCCGAGAGCGTCGTCGCCGATTGTCCGAGATGTACATAATTCAAACCAACATCGCGCAATGTCTGCAGTTTGTCTGCGATCGCCGGCACATCATGAAAAAACTTATGCGCTTCATCCACCGTCATCTCGAGCACATCCGCAATATTTTTACCGTGATAATGAATTTCGAGAGCCTCTTTATTATATCTTTTCCCGCCACATTCAGAACATTCCACGAATACATCAGACAAAAATTGCATCGGAATACGAATATATCCATCCCCTGAGCAAGCTTCACATCGTCCGCCCCCTTTGACATTGAAACTGAATTTACCCGCGTCATAGCCGCGCACCTTCGCTTCCTGGACCTCAGTGAACAAATCACGAATCAGACTAAACACCCCCGTATAAGTCGCCGGATTGCTACGAGGCGTCCGACCAATCGGTGTTTGGTCAATCACGATCACTTTGTCTAAATTATCAAAACCATTAATTTTTGTATGTTCCGCCGGCTCCTCCTTCGCCCGATAGAAATATTTATTCAAAGATCTCCCCAAAATATCGCTGATCAAACTCGACTTGCCCGAACCAGACACACCCGTCACACAGACCAATTTGCCAAGCGGAATAGAGACATCAATATTTTTCAAATTGAAAGCCCGTGCTCCAATTATTTTCAGCGATTGGCCACTACCTTTATGCACTTTCTTGGGAACCTCAATGTAGTCCTTACCCGACAGATAACGACCGGTTGGCGATTTTTCACTCTTTTTTATCTCTGTCAGAGTACCCTTCGCTACAATTTCGCCCCCATATTCCCCGGCTCCCGGACCAACATCGACGACGAAGTCCGCCGCTTCGATCATACTCGCATCATGCTCTACCACGATCACCGTATTTCCCATGTCCCGCAAACTTTTCAAAGTCTCCACCAATTTATCAGTATCCTTCGGATGCAGACCAATCGACGGTTCATCGAGAATATAGATCACTCCCGTGAGACCAGTAGATAATTGTGTGGACAACCGCACACGTTGGCCTTCCCCACCCGACAATCCAGCAATACTGCGATCTAATGTGAGATAATACAATCCCACTCTCTGCAGATTATCCAAACGTTTGGCAATTTCGCGAATAATTGGCTCCGCGACCAATAAACTGGACTTCTCCAGACTAGCTAACCAGCTTTTTTTATTTTTCAAACTTGCAAAAAACTCTAACAGTTTCTCCACGCTCAATTCCACAATATCGGCAATTGAATATTCCCCCACCTTCACCGCGAGTGACTCTGCTTTAAGACGACGCCCATTACATACCGGGCAAACTTTCTCTCGCATGTAGTGCTCAATCTCTTTCCGGATATATTCTGAATCAGTTGTCGCGTGTCTCTGAGTGAGATTCGTCACGATTCCCTCAAATCTCATTTTCTTCCCTTCCACTTCGTATTCCTGACCATCAGTACCATAGAATAATAAATCGATCGCTTTTTTAGATAAATCTTTGACCGGCGTTTGCATGGAAAAGTTGTGCCCCAGAGAAACCGCTTCAAGCAGTTTTTGGTAATAATTCTGATTGCCGACAATTCTCGTCCATGGCTGGATTGCTCCCTCCGCCAAAGTCAAACGCGGGTTTGGAATCACGAGTTCCGGATCCACGTCCAATGTTCGACCGAGACCAGTACAGCGCGGACAAGCCCCATACGGACTATTGAAACTAAATGTCCGTGGTTCGACCGAATTAAATTGTTTGTGACAACGCGGACAAACCGAATAAACCGAAAAATTTTCTTCTTCACCATTCTCTTCATTCGCTATCGTCACCGAACCGTTTGACAGATCCAGCGCCTGTTCTACTGCTGACACCACATTCTGTTTTTTCACATCGGTAATACGCGCCACCACGAGTTCGACTGTATAGGATACATCCGTACGGAAATTATATTTAGAAGCTTGCGGAACAGTCATTATCACGCCATTGATACGCACACTGCCAATACCACTGGCCTCGAAACGTTTGATCAATTCACGTGGCGCATTCACAATACCCGACACAAGTGGAGCCGCAATCACAATCTGTGTCTTGCCTCGAGCCATTGACCGCACTTTCTCCGCGATTTCTCCCGGACGATACCCTCGCACCGGAACATGGCAATCCGGGCAGAATTGAACACCAATGCGGGAATACAAAAGACGTAAATAATCATAAATTTCTGTCACTGTCCCGACAGTCGATCGCGGATTCTGAGATACTGTCTTCTGATCGATCGCGATCGTCGGCGACAGGCCCTGAATCTCATCGACATCCGGCTTATCCTGCATTTCCATGAATTGGCGAGCATAGGCCGAAAGACTTTCCGCATAGCGCCGCTGACCTTCGGCATAGATTGTATCGAACGCTAAAGAGGACTTGCCCGATCCGGACAAGCCCGTTATTACTGTAAATTTATTTTTCGGAATCTCGAGCGAAACATTTTTCAGATTGTGCACGCGCGAGTTTATTATTTTGATGGTGGACATAAGCATTATTTGTTCGTATCATTGTACAATCTATTCAGAATAGCATCAGTTAGATCTACTTCGAAATACCCAGTAGTGCTCTTCTCAAAGTAACTATATCCTCCTTCAATACTCTCATAAGAGCCCGCCATTATTTTACCTTGCTTATCCAATGTCACGAATAACGGATACTCTATTGCATCTCCCAAAAAATCTAGAAAATGCACCAACCAAAACCCCGTAATATCATTTTTTTTGTACCCTTCATCGCATTTACTTGTATTTGCCAAAGATATGTTAGACAACTTATAAAACACATAAATGTCTTTGTAGGTCTTCTTGTCACCGCCATCAACTTTCATAAAAACATGATCTTTTATACTCCACTGACCGCTGTTAGATTTTGACATACGAAATTTATTAGTGTCATCATCTTTGGTACAAGCCATAATTACATTCGCCTGATTTGTGCCCCGTCCGATATACATCCATCCATCTGAATTATTTTCCAAAGTTGAAAATATTTTACCACCCACATAACTACTTGGCATAGCATCTCCTTTGATCTTACTCGTCATACCAGAGACTTGATACTTGATTACAGCGTCATAGTTGGCTATACATGCCGTATTATGAATAATATCGCCACCAGAAACCTGAACAGGGGAACAAAAACCACTTGAACATTTCCTCCCCTCGCATTTCATATTCCCCGTCCCTTCCACAAAAAACTTCTGACCGCATGTCAATTTTTCACTATCAGCCGGAATATCAAACGGTCCATTTGGTGATGTACCAATTTTCCCCTTCACTACTTCATCACAATATGCCGGCGGCAAACCCATCGAATTGATCATGAATACCCCAGGTACTCGCAGATTTACCAAAGCCGGATTGATCGTATTCAATATCGTATATGAAACCACAGCGAGCAACATGCCAATAATCGAACCGGTGATTTTTTTCTTCGCTGAACCGATCGCCGCGGAATTGCCGCCCGAAGTCGCCCACTGGAATCCGCCGAAAATTATCATGACCGTACCGAGTATGCCTGCGACTCCAACTCCGTATTTATACATATATTGGATGAACTCACCAATGTGCGCAAATTCTGTCCTCCCACCAAAAGATATTTTGGTCACAGTCAAACTTGACGGCAAGCAGAAACCAATATCGCGTTGATTTCCATCTTTTACACCACCACATACCCGTGTTATTTCCTTCGCTTTCTCATCAGTCGTAGCCCCATAGAACCCTTCTTCGGCCTCCTTTTCGTCCGCAATCAAATCCTTACGGATCGCAATACACTGGCTTTTCTCCCAGCATTGTGTCGTCACGCTCGAAGCTGTCTGCGCCAAAACAAAAACCGGAGAAAATATCCCGATTATAAAAATTAATGATGCAAATAATTTTTTAAACATACTTATTTCTGCGCCGTATTGAGGCGTGTTAACTCATTGATAATTATTCTATCCCAATTCTCCGCCGAAATCGCACCCTCCACCCTCAGACCATTCACAAAAAATGTCGGCGTCCCGCGAAGTCGCAAACCCGATAATTCCACCGCATCTTTTTCTACTGTGTCGCGATAGCGCGCTTCATCCACACACAATTTGAATTTTTTAGCATCCATTTTTATTTTTTGTACAATCCCTGATATATTCTCGGCATCAAATTTTTGTCCCGAATACAAACTACTAATAAAATCTATAAACTTCCCCTGTTCATGGGCACACATTGCCTTTTCCGAGAGTTCCATCGTACCGGGGTGGGCGCTTTCGATCGGAAAATTCTTGAAAACTACCCGCACGACTGGTTCATACTTGCTCATCATGGCCTGAAAATCAGGGTTCGCTTTGGCGCAAACCGGACACATGAGATCATAATACATCACTACGGTAATCGGCGCATCCATTTTACCAAAACTAGGATTATCTGTTCGTAAATATTTACTCAAATCCAACCTCACGACCTCACCCGTCTCTGTTTTTGGCGCGAATTTACGCTGTAATTCATCCCCGAAACCGAGTTTAATTTTGATGGCATAGTAGGCCACAAACACCGCAAACAGGGTAAATATCACCGTAATTAAAGAAAGGACCACCAAAAAAATAACACCCGGCCTGGTTTTGTACCACTTTATATTTGGCTCTTCTCGATTAGCCAACTCCGATATTCCCGCAGACTCATTTTGATCGAAATTTTGCATAAAGTTGTTTGGATGGAAATATTATACCATATTTAAACAAAAGTCAACAGTCGCCAGAACCTGCTCCGAAAATGCCAATGTTATCCACAGTTTAGAGGCTTTTACAACTATTATTATTTACATACACCAAAAATGTTTCTATAATAACGCCGATTAGTTCTTTTTTAGATAACCCAAACAAGGAGTGAAAAAATGCAAACATTTTTAATCAACAGAACTCTGGTTTTTCGCCAAGTTCCTCTCGGAGGTATCTTCCGCACCATGAACCGTGAACAAGACTGGACTACCGCCCCAGTGATTTGGGAAAAGGTTCGGCCACTCGACCGAGGGAATGATTTTTCTGCCATGTCGGTCTCCAGTTCCCTACTCACCGATTTCGAACCAGACACTCCGGTGGAATTACTCGATGCTGAAAATTGGCTCGTTCTTCGAAGTCGAATACGACAAATCTCTCACGACATCACTACCAAACTGCGCAGAATCACCGCCCCATTCCGAAAAATCCGCCGACAGAAACACACCGAAAAACCCGATTGGAGAAAAATGTCCGTAGTTCACGTCACCGGCCACAGAAGTGATGGTCGTGGTCTCGATGGTCCTGTCAATCTCACCATTGGCACTTTTCCCCCTCACCGAGGACGGCTACAAGTGACTTCTGATCCCAATTCCAAATCTCTATGCCTCGACGATGGACAAACCATCATTCGAGTCTGGGGAGAAAACTTCCATGTCACACCCATCACAAGATCAGAGGCCGCCCCAGTTTGGGAAACCGAGACAGAGCGCGAGGAAGTACAAGCTCTCGTTCCCTCTACCTGACTCACCACTTTTGGTCTGGTATCAGACCAAATCAGTGACCAGCGCTTCATGCCGACGCTCTCCGCGCCGGCGTGTTTTTATTCCACAAACAACACGAGACTTTTCAAATATTCCCCCTCCGGATGAAAAATATTGAGAGGGTGATCCGGGACTTGAGCATGGCGACCAATAATCCGCACTCGCCGTCTCGCATCACGCGCCGCTTGAAATATTACCTGCTGGAAAAGCGCTGGATCCACATGATAAGAACATGACGAAGTCACGAGAATACTGTGTGGCGGCATTTTACTGAGCACGACCCGATTGATATCTTTGTACCCACGACACGCTTTCATCACATCATCCTTCTTCTTGGCAAAAGCGGGCGGATCCAAAATTATCAAATCGAAATTAAGCGGCTCATTGCGTAAATATTCAAAAACATCCGCAACAATAAAACCATTCTTTTCCGTGTCAAAATTGTTTAAAATAAAATTCTCTTCTGCCAGACGCACCGCCGATTCAGAAATATCCACGGTCATCACTTCCTCTGCGCCGCTACGCGCCGCATACACACTGAATCCGCCTGTATAGCCGAAACAATTCAAAATTTTCTTTCCTTTTGAAATACTCCCGACATAATTCCGCATCTCCCGTTGATCCAGGAAAAATCCTGTCTTCTGCCCGCCCACAATATCCACCGCAAACTTATTTCCATTTTCAATCACAACTAATTTTTTCGGTAATTCCCCAAAAAGCAATTTTTCACAAGGCGGGATTCCTTCCTCTCGCCTCGATGACATGTCGGACTTTTCATAAATCGCTTTTGGTTTTAGATTTTCTATTAGCCAATCTACGATTATTTTCTTCAATTTATCTATACCCGCCGTCGCAATTTGCATTACCAAAACATCACTATATTTATCGACCACCAAGCCTGGCAAACCATCCCCTTCTGAATTTACTAGTCGATAGGCATTCGTATTTTCATCAGAAAATAAAATCTGACGCATTTTTACCGCACTCGATAGCCTATCTTGTATCATCTTGCTCGGGACCTCGTCACCCCATACAATCATACGTCCCGAAATCGAAGTCTTCGAGTTAAAATATGCCCTACCAAGCAACTCATGCGCCGCCGAATATACTGGTAAAACATCTCCGTCAGAAAAATCCGGCGCCGATTCAATGGCTCCGGAAAATATCCAATGATGAAAATTTTTAATCGGCTTTTCTTTACCCGGTTTCAAAACCACACCAGAAATTTCTTTCATAATTTTGCATTTTAAAACTGACTATTCCGTCTTTTTGAGTTCTGCGATAAATCCATCTACTCTGGCCACTGCGGCCGCGGTCAAATCACCTATATCTCCGACCTGCCCCTCGGAACGCATCCTCTCGAGCTCTTCCCGCACCAAATCATCCCGCATTCTCTCGAGTTCGCTCAAATGATCTGCAACCTGCTTTTTCAATTTATCGACTCGTGACCGATCTTGTTCCACTGATTCAGGATCGCTTCCATCGACCACCAAATCTAATTGCGCGCGCAAATCACGAATCGCCTTCATCACGATCTGCATGTTCATCATTATATTTTTGATTTGCCCTCGCGTCTGTTTCACCTCTTTCGAGATATATTCCGCCCGTTCGCGTGCCGCCGCCGCTTTCGCCTCGGGTTTCTCCATCTCGCGCGCGTTCTCACGTGCTTCTGGGCTCTTTTCCCGCTCTCCGCGTGAATAAACTTTTTCAGTTTCTTGATTATTCATATGCGTTTGATTATACCAAACCATGAAAAAATAAAAAAGGGCGCCCGTCGAGCTCACACTCGATAGACGCCACCCGACCGACCACCGTCACCACAAGAAAATTGCCCAATAGACCCAATACGCCAACAGGCACAACGCCACGAAGATGAGCGGCTTACGCAGACAGTCATATTGGCGGTCAAACTGATCACAACGGTCGATTTTGTTTTCATCAATTTTTACCGACATTTCCTTCCTCCCCCCGAAGTCTGTTATACCAAAAAGAGCTGGTGACAATATAGCACATCCTAGAAAAAAATCAATAGTGCCGCGAGTGGGAATCGAACCCACATGGTATTACTACCGACAGATTTTAAGTC
>DAOOSC010000003.1:0-20088 GCA_035389585.1 Candidatus Magasanikiibacteriota bacterium | reverse complement strand
ACTCTTAATAAAAAAATCATTGACTACACTTCAATGATTTTTTATTTCTAATTTATTTTTTACCTCCCCACAAAATTTCTTTCTGTCCACTTTTGTAATTACACCACCGTCCAAGCACAAACAATAAATCACTCAGCCGATTCATAAAACGCAAAACATTTTCCGGCACTTTCACCTCCTGATTCAATTGCACCACTCGCCTCTCCGCCCGCCGACAAATTGCCCGCGCATAAAAACATTTCACCGCTTCTTCCGTTCCGCCCGGAATGATGAAATTGCGTAACTCTGGTAATTCTTTTTGCATCCGATCAATCCATTTTTCGAGTGAGAGAACATCTCGCGTAGTTATTTTTGAGATTGGTAATTTCATCTCAATCTGCAAAGACGCAAGTATCGAACCGACCACAAACAAACGATCCTGAACACGCCCAATCGCCTTTGCTTCTGTCGCAAAACCCTCCTCCATTTCCTCCCCCAGCACCCCGAGCCAAGCATTCAATTCGTCCACCTCACCAATCGCATCGAGCTCAATACAATTCTTCTCCACTCGCCTACCACCGAGGAGTGATGTTTTTCCTTTGTCACCGATTTTTGTGTATATTTTTGTCATATACAGTATTAAAGCAAATTTGCGAAATTAATACAATAAAGCATTCGCACAAAACCCGCCAACTGGCGGGTTTTGTGCGTTATCTTTCATCTATAAATTAACTACACCCAAGCGAATCCCCACAATTTAGACATTTGTAGCAACTTCCATTTCGCACCGTAATATGTCCACAAGTCGGACAAGCGGGTGCGTCCCCCATCATTCCACCAAGTGCCTGATCACTCGAATTCAAAGGTTTTGTTTCTTCCTCTGCAATCGGCAATTGTGCCTGTGGCTCGCTACTTTTTGTCTCATTTTCAATCACTTTTTCCGCAATCGTGTCCATAATTGTACCCTGCGCTACACCACCTTCAGCCAAGCGTACAATATTTTCGAATTTATTTTTCTGAATTCCCTTCGGCTTCACCTGGACAAAATCCATGCGACCGAGATATTCCATCGCGAGCACCCGGAATACGAAGTCGATCACCGAAGTACAAATTTTCACGTTTGGATGATCCGTCATGCCAGCTGGTTCGAAACGAGTAAATGTGAAATTCTCAACAAATTTTTCAAGTGGCACGCCATATTGCAATCCCATCGAAATGGAAATCGCGAACATATTGAGCATGCTCGAGAAGGCTGAACCTTCTTTATACATGTCGATGAAAACTTCTGCGAGACGACCGTCTGGATACTCACCCGTGCGAATCCACACTTGGTGATTACTGATTTTCGCCGCGACAGTGATACCACCACGCTTCGCCGGCAAACGACGTTTCTCACCATGCAAATACATGCGTTTTTCTTGCACCGAACCATCTTTCGAATAGCTGTCGAGAGATACTGCCCCATTGGCGTTCGCCGTCGCATGCACGAGTTCACCCGCTTTCTTCACTGCCCGTTCGAGTTCTTGCAATTCCTGCAATTTCTCATTCATTTCCGCTTCAATTTTTTCAATATTTTCATTTTTTTCTTTCTCCTCTTTTTCTTCCTTTGTATCTTTTTTCTTCTCCGTACTTGAGAGTGGCTGACTCATTTTACAACCATCACGATAGATGGCCACGGCCTTGAGACAGAGTCTCCATGATTCTTCGTACGCCTTCTTCACATCATCGAGCGTCGCCTCATTCGGCATATTGATCGTCTTCGAAATCGCGCCCGAGAGGAAAGGTTGCGCTGCTGCCATCATGCGCACGTGACCCATATAGTGGATATAGCGCTGGCCTTTTTTGCCGCACTTATTTGCACAATCAAATGCTGGATAATGTTCTGGTTTCAAATGCGGAGCACCTTCAATTGTCATCGTACCACAAACGAAATCGTTGGCTTCAGAAATTTGCGCATCATTGAATCCAAGCGCTGACAACATGTTGAAATTTGGATCATTATATTTTTCTGCTGAGATCCCGACCCGCTTCATACAATCTTCACCAAGCGCCCAAACATTGAAAACAAATTTAATGTCGAATGCTCCGCGAAGTGCAATATTTACTTTCGCTAAATCCTCCTCATTAAATCCTTTGGCTCGTAAACTCACCGAATTAATGTGTGGTGCATTTGTAATATCAGCGGTACCACGTAAATAATTCAAAATATCATTAATCTGTCGCTCCTCATATTTCAAAGCCTCGAGCGCCGAATACACAGCATCATTCACAATTCGGAAATAACCTCCACCAGCCAACTTTTTGAATTTCACGAGAGCGAAATCCGGCTCAACACCAGTCGTCGCGCAATCCATGAGAAGACCAATTGTGCCAGTTGGAGCGAGCAAAGTTGTCTGAGCGTTACGATACCCGAATTTCTCACCCATGCGGAGTGCTTCATTCCAAGTCTCACGTGCTGGCACGAGTAAATATGCCGGTGCATATTCTGGTTTGATACCCTGTGGTTTTGTCCCTAATTTTTCATAATCCCCTTCTGGCGCGCTGAACGCCGCGCGGCGGTGATTGCGCATCACACGGAGCATCGCCTCACTATTCATTTCATACTTCGGGAATGTACCGAGGAAACTCGCCATCTCTGCACTCGTACGGTATGATTCAGCCGTCAAAATTGCCGAAACACAACCGGTAAAAGCATAAGCCTTTTCTGATTCGTATGGGAGACCGAGCATCATGAGTACCGATCCGAGATTGGCGTAACCGAGACCAAGTGTGCGAAAGTCGAAACTACCTTGAGCGATTTCTTTACTTGGGAATTGTGCCATGAGCACACTAATTTCGAGAACGACTGTCCAAATGCGAATGGCATGTTTGTAACTTTCGACATCGAAAGTCTGAGTACGCGAATCGAAGAAGTGCGCCAAATTGAGCGAAGCCAAATTACAAGCCGTATCATCGAGGAACATGTATTCACTGCATGGATTCGAAGCGGAAATACGACCAGAGACAGGACAAGTGTGCCAGTCATTAATTGTTCCATCAAACTGTACGCCCGGGTCAGCGCAAGCCCAGGCTGCGTAGGCGACCTGATCCCAAAGTTCGCGCGCTCGCATTGTTTTACAAATCGATCCATCTGTTCGCCAAGTCAAATTCCAATTACCATCATTCTTCAATTCTTCCATGAATTTATGCGGTACTCGAACGGAATTATTTGAATTTTGTCCTGCCACAGTCTGATACGCTTCACCTTCATAGTGTGAAGAATACCCAGCTGCGATGAGCGCGGCCACTTTTTTCTCTTCTTTCACTTTCCAATTCACAAACTCGACAATATCCGGATGATCCAAATCCAAAATCACCATTTTTGCTGCCCGCCTCGTCGTACCACCAGATTTAATTGCGCCTGCCGCCGCATCACCAATTTTGAGCCAACTCATGAGACCACTCGAAGTACCGCCACCAGAAAGTTTTTCACCTCGTCCGCGCAAACCACTGAAATTTGTACCTGTACCCGAACCATATTTGAAAAGTCGTGCTTCCCGTGTCCAGAGATCCATAATTCCACCCTCATTCACGAGATCGTCACTTACAGACTGGATGAAACAAGCGTGAGGTTGTGGATGCGTATACGCATCAGTCGCCCGCTTCATCACACCCGTATCCGGATCGACATAATAATGCCCCTGTGAACTGCCGACAACCCCATAAGCCCAATTCAAACCCGTATTAAAAAACTGCGGCGAATTTGGCGCGGCCATTTGTTTGAGAAGCATGACAATGAGCTCATCATAAAAAATTTCTGCGTCTTTTGGGCTCGCGAAATATCCGTATTTCTCTCCCCAATAACGCCACGTACCGGCGAGGCGATGCATGGTTTGTTTCGCACTGACTTCGGATCCAAGCATGGGGGATCCATCAGTGTTCAACTTCGGGGTGCCATCCGCATTTAATTGCGGTACGCCGGTTTTACGAAAATATTTTTGTGCGAGAATATCAGTCGCGACCTGTGACCATTGTTTCGGAATCTCCAAGTCTTTTAACTCAAAAACGACTGTACCATCAGGCTCACGAATCACCGAATTACGTCTCTCATACTCCACCATGTCGAAAGGATTTTTACCATCTTCGCTGAAACGTCTTCGAAAATGCAAAGCATTTTCATTGTACTTAAAACTTTCATCCAAACGTTGCCCATAATGCACCGACTTCACGACTTTGGAGTCAATATTTGCCATATTTTATATAAAAATAGACTTTATTTATTTTTTTGAATACTACTACCGGTAGTAGTTTAATTTGTTTTACACCACTATATATTGTGTCTAGTGGTAGCAAGCCACATTATACCACAGACCAAAAAATGCAGAAAGAAATTATGCGACACAAATATTTTTTCTCAACCTAGGCAAGTTTTCTCGAACTCACTTTTTTATCCCCGATTTATCCACACGCGCATGATGAAATTGTGCACAAAAATGTGGATAACCCGAGGAAATTATCATACCAATTTACTCCGTTGCTTTTTTCCGAAAAAAAAAGTAAAATATACAGGTATGGATTTTACTGAAATTTATAAAGAGACCGAAGAAAACAACGATCGCCTGTCTGATCCGAAAGTCGCTGTCACCGAAGAAGCCGTAGAAAACGCCCTCCGCCCACACCGGCTGGATGATTTTGTCGGCCAAGAACAAATCAAAGCCCCACTCTCAATCGCTATGGAAGCCGCGCGCAAACGTAATGAGACCATCGAACACATTCTCCTCTACGGTAATCCCGGTCTCGGCAAAACTACTCTTGCAAATATCATTGCTTCCGAAATGGGCGTGAATTTACGCGTCACCGCAGGGCCCGCCTTAGAACGCGTCGGCGATCTCGCCGCTATTCTCTCGAACCTCAGTGCTGGCGATGTACTTTTCATTGACGAAATTCATCGCCTCAACAAAACCATCGAAGAAGTCCTCTACTCTGCCATGGAAGACTACGCTCTCGACATTATCGTCGGCAAAGGCCCATCTGCCCGCACTCTGCGCATGCCACTCGAGAAATTCACTCTCATCGGCGCGACGACAAAAATGAGCCTACTCTCAGGACCACTCCGCGACCGCTTCGGACATGTTTTCCATCTCAATTATTACGAAAACGAAGATATTGAGAAAATTATTTTGCGAAATTCGAGCATTCTGAATACCACCCTCGATCAAAAAGCCGCCCGAACAATTGCCGTTCGCTCGCGCCGCACGCCACGTGTCGCCAATCGTCTTTTGCGTCGTGTCCGCGACTTCTCCGAAGTGAAACATACAGGCGAAATAAATGCTGAAATCGCCGAGGCCGCCCTCGATATGTTGAATATCGATGCACACGGTTTTGACGCCATCGACAAAAAAATCCTTAGTACGATTATTGATAATTTTTCTGGCGGGCCAGTCGGTCTTTCCACCCTCGCCGCCGCAGTCGCCGAAGAAATGGACACGATAGAGACTATCTACGAACCATATCTCATGCAAATGGGTTTCATCGAACGCACACCGCGCGGACGCCGCGCGACCAAACTCGCCTACGATTATTTTTCCAAACCTTATTCGGCGCAAGCCAATTTTATTTAATATGCTCATCGCAATACCACTCTACGTGTTTTTGTTCGCCTATTTTGTGTTTCTGGCAATTTTTATTTTCTTCGCCATCATGAATATTTACCATATCCTCGTCACCGCATCATTCACCTTCACTAGTTTCCTTGTCACTTTTTTGATTCTCGCCGCGACGATTATCGTATTTTATTTTACATGGTATCTCACTCGCAATACTGACTGGCAAGCGACCGCCACAGTTTTCAATACAGACTGGTTCAGCGCTAGTTCAAATTATAATTTCTAATATATGATAATTTCCCATCTCATCAAACAAAAAGATTACGAAAAAGTTTTATTTGTTCTGCGCCGTCACCCAATTACTTTCGTACCACAAATCATCCTCTTCATTATCCTTCTGTCAGTCCCTTTTGTAATGTATTTTTTATTCCAAAACCTATACACGAATTTTTTTAATAACACGATTCTCGAACCAATCAGCGTTCTTGTCGCCAGTGCCTACTATCTCGGCGTGCTTCTATTCTTCTATGGCCAATTCATCGATTTTTATTTGGATCTTTGGATTGTCACCAACGATCGCGTTGTCGATATTGAACAAAAAGGTCTTTTCGCTCGTACCATTTCCGAAGTCGATCTCTACCGCATTCAAGACGTCACCACTGAAATACATGGCTTTATTGGCACTATTTTTAATTATGGTGACGTAATAATCAAAACCGCCTCAAACAACAGTGAAGTTGTTTTCATTGATGTAGCGGATCCGAATTTCCTGCGCCACAAACTAATCGAAATGTCCCAGGAAGACCGCAAATACCACTCCAATGAAGCTTGATTTACTTGGAACAACCTTCACTCTTTCCCCTATTTTTTTGATCGGTCTCACTGTTTTTGTAATTTTGAATTTCCTCGCCTTTCTCCTCATGGCCGTCGATAAATTTCGCGCCGGCACGGGAGCTCAACGTTTCCCGGAAAAACTATACTTCCTTCTTGCGCTTGTTGGCGGCTCCCCTGGAATAATTCTCGGTATGAAAATTTGGCGACACAAAACCCGTAAGGCAAGTTTTTTCACGACGATCGGGATTATCATCGCACTCCAAATTGCCGGCATTTTTTTCTTTTTGCAAAACAACTAGAAGACCGACCATACCCCCATTGACCACCAAACAAAAGCTGTGTATCATACTGGCAGGCTGATCTTTATAATCCATGAAACAAGAGGGGTGTACAAATGGATTCTTTGCTTAATACGATCATCATAATTGGAGTCGCCGTAATCGTTGTCATACTATCATCTTGCGTAATTGTTGGCTTTATCAAGCAATTTTTCCTTGATTTCCTACTCGCAATCACTCTCGGCAAAGAAGAAACTCGTTTTTTCATCTCTTCACGACCAAAAACCAACAAAAATCCGAAATTCCGCTGGCGCCATTTTTTGAAACCATTCTTCCTCCGACCGATCAAAACAATACGTCTTCTTTCTGAGATGCAGATCCATGTTAATTTTTTGGTCATACCTATCCACATCGATCCACACCAAGCCGAAACGCGTAAGAAATTATTTCCAGGTGACGCCACCACACCCATCAATTACCTTCCTGTTTTCGGTAGAGATTGGAACAAAACCGAAAAAACCGTGTTCTTTATGATGTGCTATTACTATGCGAAAAAAAATCCTGATCAGCAATTCATATTTTTCTCAAGTGATACACAAAACCCATACACACTGGAATGTGCGCACTTATGGGAAATCTCCGAAAAAGCCAACGTACCGAGAATTATCATCTAACCAACTCCACTCCGACGGCCACTACGCCGTCTTTTTTAATCAAAAACCTCCTCGGATACCCGAAGAGGTTTCAAAATTTCTACAGACTATTCCCCTGATCGCCCACCATAATCACCCGTTTCCGTATTCACGAGAATTTCTTCGTCTGGTTTGATGAAAATCGGTACATGCACCACGAGCCCATTGTCCATAATAGCCTCTTTCGTCACATTGCCCGAAGTGGAATCACCACGCACCGCTGGTGGCGCTTCAGCGACCTTGTATTGAATTTTTTTCGGCAATTGTAGCGCTACTGGATTACCCTCATACATCGCCATAATTACTTCGAGTCCTTCCTTCAAATACTTCGCATCATCTCCGACCACACTTTCATTCACATCTATGGTTTCGTATGTCTCTTTATTCATGAAAGAAAAAAATGGGCCGTTTTTGTAGAGATATTGCATGTTGACATAGTCCACCTGCACCACATCGACTGATTCACTACTTTTGTATGTGATATCCATCGTCTTTCCTGAACTCAAACTCTTCATTTTTGTCTTCGTGAAAGCGGACCCCTTGCCCGGATTCACAAACTGAAAAAAGGTCACCACGTACAAATCGTTCTGGTGGCGAATGACAGCTCCTTTTCTGATAGCACTTGTATCTGACATATATTTATTCTTTGAATAATTTACTCGCGGGTAATGTTAACACATTATCAATATTTTTGCAACCCAAAAGAGCCATAATCAATCGGTCAACACCGAGGGCAATTCCCGCCGATTGCGGCATACATGACACCGCATCGATGAACTCACGGTCCACATCATACACAATATTTCCGCTTTGCATACGTAATTTTCTCTCTTCTTCAAGCCTTTTTGATTGTTCTTTGGCATCAGTCAATTCAGAAAATGCGTTAGCGAGCTCCACCCCTTCGGCATAGACTTCAAACCGTTCCGCATATCGTGAATCTTCATCAGACACCCGTGAAAGTGCCGCCATTTGTATTGGATAATGATGAACAATGGTCGGAATTTCTTGGCCAAGTTTCGGTTCGATTTCATTCAAAAATATTCGATAAAACAAATCATCATACGCTTCATTTTTGTCTGGTTTGTACCCTTTTTCGAGACACAATTCAAACATTTTCTCAGTCGTCAAATATTTATCCAAATTTACACCCGCATATTTCTGCCACACCTCTCGCATATGAAATCTCTGCCAACCACCACCGAGACGTTGTAATATTTTTTCTTGTTCATTATCCAATTCCCCCACACTTTTATTCGCACGTAAATATTCCACCAACTTTTTTACCAAATTTTCTGTATCATCCATGAGCGCATAGAAATCCGCTCCCGCCCGATACCATTCCATCATTGTAAATTCAGGATTATGCGTCCCGCCGAAACTTTCCTGATCACGAAAACATTTACCCAAATAAAAAATCTTCTCATAGCCCGCCGCCAACATTTTTTTCATTGTATATTCTGGCGAAGTATGTAAATACCCAGTAAATTCCGTTTTCTTTTCGTCATGAAAACCAACCCGCATTGGCGAGAGATACGGCTCCTGCCCCGGAAAACGCAAAATCGCCGGCGCATCCACCTCGACAAAACCGGCGCCCCAAAAAAACTCCCGAATCTGTCGCACGAGCGCAAATCGAAGATCAAGATACTTTTTGTTATTAATTATGTGGTTAACATGTTCCATAATGGGCTAATTATAGCAGAAAAGTAGGAAATGTCAATCATTCATACAAAAAAAAGACCACCACACAGATTGCTCTGCGTAGTGGCCGAACGACCACGTGAAACGAAAAGTGCCGAGCGACCTATTGCCCGAGAATTTCCACCCCCCGGGCAAAGACGCCGAGATCGTCATTCCGATCCACGTCGAAGTAACGGCGGTCGCAATCGAGGCCGGAAGCATCATGACACCCGAGTGAGAGGCGGCTGCGACGCGCGTCGAAAGTGGCAGTACGAACCCACTTACAACCAAACGGAATGAGTACACCACCAGTCGCTTTCTTGTGAGCCAGGATGAGACCTGCGTTCTCGGCGACTTCACCAAGATTGGCCAAGTGGTGAGCAGGGAGCTTGTACTTAGCTCGAATCTTGGCGAGAAGTCGCATCTGTTCGTCGAATGTTTTGCTCACGCTACCAGGCACGACACAGGGGACCCAAAAGATGAAGCAATTCATGGTCGGCCCATCTACGAAATTCCAATCTCGCTGATACTTGAAATCTTTGTAGCACTTTCCGAACTTCGGGGCGTGCTGTTTCAGAGTGAAACCAGCACGGACACGGTAGCAGATTGCTACGCTATCTCGGATGTCCCAGGCACGAGCGATCGTGCGGTACTTCACAACGGTTTCGCTATACTCTCCCGGCACCTCCAAATCATGAATGGGGGCAAAATACGCATTTTTAAACGAACTAGACTTTATCAACCTAGTGTCCGATCCCACGAACCTCCCTTCGATTCCCGCCTGCAGATGTTTTCGCAGAAGTTCTGGATCGAATCCGTACCCTCCTTTTTGCCGAATCTGCCTCTTGATTTCCACCAACAGTCCATCCAGATCTTCGTACAAGTCGCCTGTGACGATAGTCGCCATGACAACACCTCCAAAAAAGACTTACATTCCCCAACACACCGTGTATCGAGAAATGCTTGCCGACCAAGCTAGGTGAACCCTAGCCTTCTTTTGGTTCACTTGAAACAAACAAACCAAAAGAAAACTGGGGTATAAAATGAACTATGACGGTGAATCTTAGCATAAAAACTAAATCCTGTCAATACACACAAAACAAAAACCGCCCTTTCGGACGATTCTTGCCATACAGTACGTATATATAATCGGGGCTATTTGCCTGAATTATACCCGAATCACGATATAATCGCAATTCTTGAGCGGCAGACCGGATTCGAACCGGCGACCTTCTCCTTGGCAAGGAGACGTTCTAGCCAACTGAACTACTACCGCATTGCGCGAAATATTTTATCACATTTTTAATTTACTTGCAAGTCAGTATAATGAACTTTCGTTGCGGGACCCGGACTCGAACCGGGAGCCTTCGGGTTATGAGCCCGACGAGATTCCAATTTCTCCATCCCGCTATTTAGTAATTCTAACAAATGCGCTAAATCAAGCGCTGGAATGAGTATACAGCATTTTGTAAACAAATGCAAGCGGTCTGTGAACAACTGCTAAATATAGCTAAATAATATAATTATCCATCTTCCCATTCCGATACCTTTCCATAGCTAATTTGATAATCTCGACAACCAAATCACCCCCGTTCATACCGAACACATGCGCCGCATTCGCCACTGCTTCGCCTTTCACCAAACTTGGATTTGCATTCAATTCCAACACATACGGATTATCATTTTCATCCACCCTGACCTCTACTCGACCATAATCATGACAGTGCATTATATTGTATGTATCTAGAGCAATTTCAGTGATAAGTGACTCCAATTTCTTATCAATATTTCTCGCCGGCAATTCAACACACCAATCTTTTTTATTTCTCACACTCTTCAAATCCCAAATTTTGCGATTTTTCTTATTACGAAACGCTGTCCGCCCCAGTGGCAATACGCGCAAATCATCACGGTTTGAACCGAGAATCACCACATCATACTCGTCCCCGCCAATGAACTCCTCGACGAGAGCGGGACGCCCCATTTCTTCGATCACATAATGCAATCGTTGTTGCAACTCTTTCTGGTTTTGCACCACCGAACTCGACGATACCCCGAAAGCATTATCAGCATCAGCCGGTTTGACAATTAGAGGGAATTTTAATTCGGAATTTATCGGATCTTGCATAGTATATGCATAATCCCATTTTGGTGTCGGAATATTGTGAAATGCCAAAAGTTTTTTCATGCGTATTTTGTCTCGTGCGAGCGCAAGCGTAAATGAATTCGACCCGGTGAAAGGAATTTGTAAAGATTCAAGCAAGGCCGCCGCTTGTGACCGAAGCATTGGATTATCAGACACACCCTCGCATAAATTGATTACCAAATCGACATCTGCACGTCTGATTTCATTGAAACCGCGGCCCAAATTACCAAAATCAAACAAACTAACCCGATAGCCACGAGATTTTAATTCTGCCTCAATTTCACGCGGTGCCAAATCGGCTCGAACACCAAAAAAATCAAACTTAGAGAAATTTCCCACAATGCCAATATGCAAATCACGCGGATCAATGTTGACGCGGCGTCGCACTTTTTCCAATTTTACCGCTTTCAACATTGTCTTATTACTAAATACCGCGACTGAGTTGCTCGACCGTCTCTCGGTCTTCCCGAGAAATGACCCATTATCAAAAGGTACGACCCGATAGTGGATATATTTCAGAGCCTCTTTCAAATTGTCTTGCACATCGAGGGTGTTATCTCCAGAGACAGTCAACCAACCCAAACTCTCATGACCTTCGGGTGGCAGAAGCAGTGGATCACCGAGTTCCCGATATATACCCATTTCTTCGAGATATTTCTTTTTTTTCAAATCTTCATCAATTTCAAATTCGGCCAATATTCCTGATTCTGTGCCGTGTAAATCCCAACCGATAATATGTTTAAGTGGTAATTCTGGTTTCTCAACTATCTGAATATATTGACCGATAGCGACCCTAACCGCCATTTCAATCAAGTCGACACCCCACGCACTCTTCACATATGAATATACATAATCCCCTCCCATGCGCATATTGACTTCAATCGGGAACGGTCCATTTTTCGTCACCTTTGCTTCGAAATGAATAATCGCGTTTTGGATACCCAATTTTTCGAGAGTCACTTCTGCCATACGCATGAGCCCGACCTTGTCTTTCTCAGGCAGACTTGATGGGATAGCCTGACCACGATCAACAAAATATCTTTCGGTATTTTTATTGAAATTGTCGGAAATTGAGTAAAACTTGATTTTTCCATTTTGTAATACAATATCAATATCCACCTCATCTCCATCTAAATACTCTTCGACAAATATATCAAGTCCATCAAGCAAAGCGGTTTCCGATTCTGTATTTATACTGCTTTTTATGTATTCATATGTTTCACGTAATTCACGCGCATTATCCACGCGTACTACGAAAGCGCTACTCGCTCCGAAGGCCGGTTTGATCACGAGCGGAAAAGTCAATTTTCTTGCCGCCCGATTGATATCGGTGGCTGTTCGCAGAATTTCGTGACGCGGAGTGTTGATCCCATTTTTTTCACAAAACTCACGAAAAGCAAATTTGTTGCGCACTTTCTTTGCAATCGAATGCGGAATGCCAACAAATCCGAACTTATCGACAATTTTTGCTGTCAACAAAACATCATCTTCCCAAAAAGTGACCGCCCCATCGACTTTAATTTGGCGATGGCCACGAAAAAAATTTTGCACCGCAAGAATCGCTTCGGCGTGATTATAATTATCAGATTCAATCCAGTGTGACACATAAGGTTCCGCCCAAATCTTCTTTTCACCCACCACGATCACGTTCAGGCCAATTTTTTTGAGCCTCTGCAAAATAAACTTCTTTTTTTCAGACCCGGTATTTACGAGAAGGACCGTTTTTCCGACGAGGCTATTTGTGTTCTTTGTTTGCATAATTAAAAACCACCCATTGGTTTGGTGGCCTATTATATGGCTAAAATATGTCTTTTTCAGATATAAAAGCTGAATTGTCTTTGGTGTATTTCATACCAATAGACAATTATAGGCGAATTCGTAATTTGTGTCAATACTGAGCAAAATACAGATAAAAAACTATCCCGACCAAAACAATCACAAACAACGCTACAAAAATACCTAACCTATTTTTCCTCTTTACACTCATTCGCCCATCGCTAGTTTTCTGTCCATTTCTAATCATATCGACCGGAGCGGTGATGAATTTGGTACTCCCGATTTTTCGGATTGTATTTTCAAATTTTTCTGGCATATCAAATATTCTCACAATTCTGATCCACCAAATCTTTCAATCCTTCATTTTCCCCAAACAACTGACTCAGTATCTTTCCACCCAAATTATCCTTGGCAAAAAAACATTTTTTACCTGCTTTTTCCCCGACACGCATTTCATAATGACAGCGATCATTTTCGAATCCATAAATACGCATGGTCAAATTCATCGAACCACCAAGTTCAATCTCCGCTGGCGCGCACATCTTCAGTTTTTCTTCGAAACAGCGCATGTTCTCGCATCTCACCGTCCCGTCCACCAAAATCATATTTCCGTTTTGATCAAACGGATCATGCTTCGGTCTACCAAACTTCTGTATCCCAAAATACCAGCCGAATACTGCTACCAGCGCGAGCCCTAACAAGCCAATAACCAAATAAAAACTAAATCTTTTCATAATTACGAATCATCTCTGCTATTTTAACATAACACATACCCTTTTTGAACCCCCACTGACACCCCCTTATTTCACCCAGAATTTCACATGATTCTCCGCTAACACTGACTGGGTTTTCTGATCTTTCACTCGAATGACAATTTGCACATATTTTGTCTTTTGCACTGCTTCAAGTGTTTGTTCTATCACTTTTTCGAAACTCTTCTTGGCAGGTATGATGATATTAGCCGACGACCTCGAATATATCGACTTATCATAATTCTGGGCGTATCTTTCGATATTGACAGACTGTGATTTGTTGGTCGTGTTTGTGTAGACATAACGCACAGGTACACTCAGTGGCAAAACACTGTATTTTGTCATTTTATCAAAAGCGCCCGTATCAAACATAATCGCACCCGTCGTTGCGGCTACATCATAGTTCATAAAATATTTCTTCTCATTCTTGACCACGAAATTCTGTATTTGTGATCCGATTAGTTTCTTTCCCACATACAGAGAATACTTCACCTGATAATCTCCTGTCGGCAAATCAGCAAAAAATTTATCACTCAATCTTCCCTTAAGTGTTTTGTTTGCTTTTACGATTTTTCGCGTGACTATTTTGTCCACGAGATCACCCACACTATCGTGCACTTCGCGTCTCACTTCGATTTTCACCGATTTGGTTGTGCTATTCGTGAACAAATAATTGACCACAACCGCTTTATTGGATCGTACAGAAAATTTCTTTGGGTTAGTGAAAACTGTATCCCCCACCACTTCACCCGCCCCCACGGTTGAGCTAACCACATCGATCGTTGAAGTGACTGTGGTAGTTGTGTTCTGTGACAAATTGTAACCGCCACCTCCACCACCACCGCCCCCGCCGCCAAAATCATTATCCGTGATCGTCACCGTCACACTCGCAATCGAAATCAAATTGTAATTTGTGTCTGAACTCGAAGCCGTCTGCGAAATTATTGAGGTATGAGTACTCTCTACCGAAGAATCATCGACTGCCGTCACCGTTATTGTCTGCGCGCTATCCCAGTTCGCTGTCGTGAAAAACAGAGAACTCGTGGACAAAGTCACGCTACTATTACTCAAACTGAGCGCTATCACAACATTCGCTGTCGGGGCTGAATCCAATACCATCGTGTATGAACTCGTCACACCACCCTCTGTCACATTGAGCGTGGTCGTCGACAACGTAATTCCGACTGCCGCCGCACTTGTCGCCATGGCAAGGGAAAAAGTTTGATTATTTGAAGTTAGATTCGCGCTCGTCGAAGTCGCTTCATACGTCGAACTAGCCACAGTTGAAACCGTGTATGAATTATATCCGCCACTAGTCAAAGCCACCGAAGAACTAGACATTGTAAAAGCTGGTAAATAATCCGTAAAGGCCGTATAGCCACTACCCTCGGTCAAAAGAGTCGTCGTCGTATTCCGACCATCGACGACACGAACAGTCACTCCCGCCAATGGACTACTGTAAACATCCGTCACATATCCGCGCGCCCTATACTGCACAGTAACATTCCCTGTATTGATTATGGACGAAGAAGCTGTGGAAAAATTTACATTATTGAAATAATTACTACCAGTTCCATCATTGCGTACATCGTACAATACTGATCCTGTTACGACGGTGCTACTAATATAATTACCATTCGAAGATCCCGAGAAAGACAACCCGTACCCATTACCCGTCGATGTCACACTTTGCACCAAATTATTGTTTGAAGAAATAAATTTAATACCCGCATAACCCGCTTTTGCTAGTGTAGGTGGATCAGTATAACCACTAATCATAGTAATTCCCGCTTCAGCAATTGACGATGTGTTATATGTATAATTTGGATTCACAACGATATCCTCAGACGCAATAAAAGTTGATGTCACCCAAACATCCTCGACCCAACCAAAAATACCCCAAAGTGTCGCCAAACTTGAAGAATCCGCCGCATAATTATGCGGCACAAAAGCCGTCACTTTTTTTTCTCCTATCGAGCCCAAGGCCAGATGCCAATCATGCGAATAGTCATCCAACAAAGCCTCTACATTATACCCATCATCCTCATACCAAACCACAGGCATGTCTCCATCTTTTGCGATAAATGTATACCCGTTTGAAGTTATACCACCGATGCCACTGGACTTATCATAATCCACGCCGCTATACCTAAAATTAGCATTTGTGATTGCGAAATACGTCGTTGATGCATTTTGAAGTGTCAAATCTCTAATTGTCGAACTATTTATACCAGTCAAGCTAATCGCGCTATTATTTGCCGTAGCGCGAATTATGGGTGTCGCCCCCAGACCATCTCCTTTGATTATGACATTACCGGTCAATTTAGTACTTGAAACCAAACTGAACCCTTCATAATTACCTGGACGAAAAACAACCGTATCTCCATTACGCAGACACGAAGACACCCATGTTGTATTCGTCGCAAACATCTCAACGTAGTCGATACTATCATCATCGTCCACATAAAATGTGTTCCCTCTTTCTCCGCTATATGCCCCAATATCACCACCCAAATCATCTACATCCAAATGGCTACTGAACGGTGCTGGATATAAATTGTTATTGCTATCATTATCCCAAACTCTGAAAAATGGATCGACATCATCCAGAGAATGCCCCCCCACAACCAAATTTACCGTATTGGAGGCAGAACCAAAAGGTGTAGTATTATTACCCCAATGATAAAAACTATTATAATCAGAATAATAATTGACCACCGATGCTTCAGCATCCTTATTCACTCTTTCGCCAATCAAAGAACTACTACCCGCAAAATAAAATAGGTTGTAAGTACTGGTCACATTTACAACACTGGAAGCATTACCACCATCCCCGATAATCATGCCCATAGTACTCGAAGAGTTATTAATCGAATACGAAGGAGCATAAATCGTATTATGGGTAATTTCCAAATCTAAATTTCCACTATTTCCACCCGCTTCTATAGCCACATGACCATCCCCAGAGCCAGAAAAATCCGTTAATGTGAAATAATTATTAGATATTGTTCCCCTTGAATTACCCGAGATATAGATCACTGAGTCTTTCTGGGCAGTACTCTCAACTCCATATCTGAAAGTATTTGACGCAATCAAAAAATTACTATTCCCAATTCCGATTGCCAGCATTTTGGAAGAGGTGGTACCGGCATAAGAATCAATAAAGGTATTATTGGTAATAGAAACATCAGATGAACCTTCGACAGAACTTACAAACACGCCCACTTGGTTCGACGACACACTTGATCTCGTGAATATATTCCCAGAAATCACCGAACTGGTAGCGACTGGTATTGAAAAATTTTCGAAATAACAATTTTGAACACTAAACCCGGTATAACTCGAATGTGTTAAATCAAAACTTAACGTCACAGGAGACGACGTGCCAATCCTCACATCGGTATTTGCGCACCTAATTGTCAAATTAGCATCCATCACATTCAAACTCCCCCCTTCTATATAGTCTTCCGTACTCGAATTATATCCCGTTTCGATCGAGATTACATCGCTCGGATTTGCCAAACTGAGCGCGCCCCTGATTGTGGAAGTCGCACAGCCTTCCGCACAAACACTAATCGTTTCTGCTTTTACCAAATACCCCCCTAAATCAAACCAATTTGGTAAAAATGCCCCTAATAGTACTAACCCCAACAACAAAAGACTTTTTTTATGAAAAATCATACTTTAATTTCTTTATTCCAATACTACTAAAGAGTAGTATACCATGAAATGGCCAGAAATTCTAAATTACCGACAAACAAAAACACAGCTTTTAAATCCGTTTAGGGCATTACTTCGTTTTTCCAATCACCATATCATTAATTTCTTCCAAAACACCGTCGATGTCCCCTCCTCCGACATTGAGCCGATCCACGAGAATCTTCATTTTCTCAATCTCACCAGATCTGACATTTTCACCAAACTGTCTAGTTTGAACATTTTTCAATGCCACCACCTCTGATCTCTTCCTATCTATCTCGACCGCTGAGTTTGGATTATCGGAAAACACCAAATCATCGCCCGGCATAATCTCCCCACCACGTCGTGTCACCAACCGCCCCTCCCCATCTACCTTGCGCAAATGCAAACTATCTCCAATTTTCACCACCGCTCGCTTTTCACTGATACCAGTTTTCTCATCAGGGAAATCAATAATCGGATAACGCTCCCCACCCTCTCGGCTTGGAACACTTTTTTTATTACTATCGTTTGTTAATTCCTTAATTTTTTTTATAGCATCCTGAGTTTTTTCCAATTTGGATATTTCAAATTCTTTTTTGGCTATTTCAATTTTAAGCTCATCGTATTTTTTCAGTCCCTCCCGGATACTCCGAATTCTAATATCCTCGAGAAGAACTTCCGAGCTCTTCTTCGACACCCCCTTTTCTCCGGACAAACCCTCTTTCGGTTTTTCTCCACCACGATCCTGACGCTCGGCCGGAATCTCCAATTTCGTCTTATCTTGATCTCCCCCCTTTTCAACCGATTTACCACCCGACAACCCTCCCGCCTTCAATTCTTCCGGACTAGGAAGCTTGTGAAGCCAAATTCCATTCTCTTTCATATAAATATTGTTAGATAATTCAATTCTACCACTTTTTCTTCTGTTTTCCAAATAAAAAAGGCAGGATTAACCCGCCTCGAATATTCACTCAAACCTAAAAACCAATTTTCTCTCGCGCATAAATGAACCCCTCTTCTTTAACCCAAGACTGCGGGTCAAAGAAACCCTGCAATTCGTTCTGCACTTCCGCCAACGAGAGGAAGGGGTGCAAATCCTCATCTGACAGAAGTACATCATACAATGATCTCTTTTCAACAACTGCCAAATTACAAGCTTTCTGAACCTTGCGATAGGCAATTTCCGCCGGCACGCCCAACTGCTTCAAAAACATCTCCACTTTTTGCGAAGCGAATGTGCCGTACGAGAGCTCAATATTACTCTTCATGCGCTCCGGAAACACTTCCATGTCGCGAATAATTGCGGTCAATTTTCGAATCTGATGATCCACAATTCCGAAAGCGTCCGGAACGAGCATTCGCTCTTGTGCCGAATGAGAAATATCTCGCTCTTGCGATGTGCAGATGAGCTCCATCATCGTATGAGCATAACCACGGACGAGACCAGCGAGGCCACGAATCTGTTCGAGGTTGATCGGATTTTTCTTGTGTGGCATGGCCGATGAGCCCTTCTGCCTTTTACTGAACGGCTCTCGCACTTCACCAATTTCAGTTTGGCACATTTCCCAGAGATCGTTGGCGATCTTCTCGATAAGCGATGAGATGATTGCCAACTCATTGATGATACGAGCTCGGTAGTCGAGAGACACGATTTGTGTGGCCAATACAGGCTTCAAACGCAAATAATCTCCTGTAAATTCTTCGACTTTTGGCCCAAGTGTTCCAAACACTCCGACCGCACCCGACAATTTCATCACTTTGGCATTGTCTTTAGCTTCAGCAAACTTGTCCAAGGCTCGAAGCAACGAAGAGTACCAATTGACCAGTTTGATGCCGAAGGTGATGGGTTGAGCGTGTTGACCATGGGTCCTCCCCATCATCACCATACCCTTACAATCTTTGGCCTTCTGAACCAAAATACGAAGCAATTCCGACAATCCCGATTGGATCTGATCACACGAATCCTGAAATAGGAGTGACATGGCCGGCTCTTCCGTGTCGTACGAAGTCATTCCGTCGTGGAAATACCCCGCATTGGGATTATTTGCAACACCTTCGAGCGCCCGGCTGACTTCATTGTTGAATTCTTCGTCAGAATCCAAGGCAATGATTCGCAGGAATTCTGTCTTGTCGGCCAGAATTTGCAAACGCATGATTTCAACAAAAGCGTTCAGGTCGTGTCCGATTTCCCGGTCCCGACGTTCAATAGCTCGAACCACTTCGTCATCGATCCATGTCGCCGAACGAATTGCATGACCCATACCACGCGGAAGCTGTTCACATTCTTCTCGAGCATACAGCACTGCGATTTCGACGCGCAACCAGTAGGCGAACTTCATCCGACTTGTTCCCCACAATTCCTTCATCTTCGCGCCCCAATACCGATTGATCATGATACACCTCTTGATAACTACACAAATTCGACGCGGCCACACCGTTGTGGCCGATTCAAATTTGTATCATAGAAAAATGAACTATGAATAATTTAGCATAGTTTTTTAATTGTTTCAATAGCCTTAATCCTTTTTACAAAAACACACTAGCCGTACATTCCCACAAATTAAAAAACATGCTAAGATTACTATACAACTAAAACAAAACAACCCATATGTTTTCAACCATAGATAATTTTTACAATGAAGCCCAAATCAAAATTGAATTTTTCAACGATTTTATTTCCACCCACGA
>DAOOSC010000002.1:0-62158 GCA_035389585.1 Candidatus Magasanikiibacteriota bacterium | reverse complement strand
GAGAATTAACGATTGCGAAAAACTACCTTTATACCAACCCTTCTCTTTTTTGGCTAAAAAATCGTATAATTTTTGGTAATTTTAGGTTATGAGAGAGGGTTTATAAAGTGTCTCTATTTTATTACATCCCACGGTAAATAGCAATACATTCGCTAATTTTGTGCGGGAGTTATTGACAAAAAACCGCCATCGTGATATAATCCCAGTCGCATTAATAATTTAGCCAAAAATGGCCACTAAACTGGCTGTTCAGACAATATGAAAAAAGATATTCATCCAAAATTCAACGAAAAGGCAAAAGTGAGTTGCGCTTGTGGAAACACCTTCGAGGTGGGATCCACCATGCCAGAAATTCGTGTTGAGCTCTGCAATCAGTGCCATCCTTTCTATACTGGCAAACAGAAATTTGTTGACACCGCTCACCGTGTGGAGAAATTCGAAGAAAAGGCTAGCCGTGTCCAAGCGGCCGCTGGTGTTCGCAAAGGTAAAAAGGCCAAGAAGGTCGCCTCACTCGCGAAAAAAGCCGCCAAGGTTGCTGAGACCAAAGACGCTACAAAATAGTTACTCTGAAAAACAGATTCACGGTTCGTGAGTCTGTTTTTATTTGAAATTAACTTTTAAACCAACTTATGCAAGAAAAATATCTAAAATTAAAAAACCGGTTTGCCGAACTGGAAGCGTCTTTGGGCGATCCGGCGACATTGGCGAACCCAGCCAGACTCAAATCAGTCTCCCAAGAATACAATGAAATGGGCGCTACGATCGAAAAAATCAAAGAGCTCGAAGTGAATGAGAGGGCTCTGGTAGACGCACAAAAAATACTTCAGGATAATTCCGATCCAGAATTGACCGAAATGGCCCGAACAGAAATCACCCAAACTGAAAAACGAGTAGCCGAATTAGAAACCGAATTACTTGAATTGACGAGACCGCATGATCCGATGGACAGCAAAAACGTGATTGCCGAAATTCGCGCGGGCGCTGGTGGTGATGAAGCCGCTCTGTTCGCTGGCGAACTGATGCGCATGTATATGCGCTATGCCGAGAAAAAGGGTTGGAAAACCAGACTGATCTCAGCCAGCGAAATCGGTATTGGTGGATTCAAAGAAGTGATTTTCTCCATCGACGGACGCGATGTCTATCGTGATATGAAGTATGAAATGGGAGTTCATCGCGTGCAACGTGTCCCAGAGACCGAAAAAGCTGGCCGAGTCCATACTTCTACTGCTTCGGTGGCGATCCTGCCAGAAATCGAAGAGACCGAAATGGCAATCAACCAGAGCGATCTGCGCCTAGATACTTTCTGCGCTGGCGGACACGGTGGCCAATCCGTCAATACGACCTATTCGGCCGTTCGAATTACCCACATCCCGACCAATGTCGTCGTACAATGTCAAGACGAACGCTCCCAAGCCCAAAACAAATTGAAGGCGATGAATGTTCTCCGAGCTCGTCTGTATGAAATGGAACGTGAGAAAAAAATGGCCGCACTCGATGCGAAACGCAAAAGCCAAATCGGTAATTCAGACCGCAGTGAAAAAATTCGCACCTACAATTTTCCTCAGGATCGGATCACCGATCACCGTATTCATACTAGCTGGAACAATATCCCCACTATTATGGATGGTGAAATTGATGGTATAATTGAAGCATTACGACGCGCTGATTATGGAGCGGAGAATAATTCGCCGACAAATTCGGAGGACAGCGAAGATGAAGACTAAAAAACCAACCAAATATGACTAAACGCCGAACGATTATCATCCTCACCCTGATTACTCTCGGCGGTTTTTTATTGCGTCTGATTTTTTTGCTGAATCGTGGTCCGTTTTGGTTCGACGAGGCTTGGAGCGTGCACTTCTCTTCGATACCTTCCTGGGCAGAGACTTGGAAATACTGGATAATCGAGACCAATCCTTTCTTACACACACTTATTTTGCGCGGTATTATTCACCTCTTCGGTGAAGGCGCGACCACCGTTCGACTTCTCTCTCTACTCGTCGGCACAGCCTGTATTCCTCTCACCTACGTGATAGCTCGACAGTGCGAACTCGAGAAATCGACTGCTTTCATCGCTACAGCACTCATTGCCCTATCCCAGAACCATATTTATTTCAGTGCGGAAACTCGCATTTATGCCCTATTGTGCTTACTTACGACGCTTGGTTTTCTCTCACTTTTACGCATCATATCTGGACGCGCTGTCTCGAATACACTGATCGCTCTTTATGGACTGATTATTTTACTTTCACTCTATTCCCACCTCACAATACTCGCGCTCATACCGATTCATTTCCTGATTATTTTCCTCGCCTATCACCAGAACATTATTACAAAAAATTCTCTCAAAAAACTACTCTTTACCCTGTTTTTATCTGGAGCGCTGTTCCTCATCTGGTTCATACCATCGATCCTACAAAAAATGAACAGCGGACTAATCAATGGCTGGTATTTCTCAACCGCGAGTAAGTACGATGGAAATATCCTCATGTCAGTCACTTCCCTATTTACCAATACCTCTACCCCCGCTACCGGCCTAATGGTCTTCGGAATAATTTGCGCGGGAGCCTTCTTTTTTTTCATCATTAAACTATTCACCTTCGAAAAACCCCCACTCAAACATTGGACAATCCTCGCTTGGGCGATTTTCCCCATCATTATAGCGGCCTGTTTCGGTCATTACATTCCCAAATTTTTTAATTTTTGTTTGCCAGCCATCGCAATTATTCTCGCCGCGTTTGGCAAAAGAATTACTGATGCCAAATTACGTTTTGGTTTCTATGCCATATTACTCATCGTACCTTTCACCACCAGCCTGCCCGCGCTCATGTCCCCCACTCTCGATCCGAGAAACATTGTGAATTACATCGAAAAAAGAGCCACCGACAAATCCGTAATTATGATAAATCCCTTCAATGAAATTCTCACTTGGGGTAGATATTATCATGGTCCCGGAGAAATTGTCGGCGCTTACCCGACCGATGACCAATTAAGTATGGATGAGCGAATCGCGCGATATAACTGGCAAAAAATCACCATCTCTGACGAAGATCTCCAAAAATGGTACTGCAAACAAGCGGAAACCAAACAAATTGATAAAATATTTTTCATCGAGCCGTGCGAAAACCCGAGTCACGCCGTCACCGTACTCCTCCAAATGGGCTGGCGCTATACAGGACGCAATAATGACGAATTCACCAAAAACCATTCTATAAATTATTATGTACACGAAATTCTTCCGCCCATCGCGAACGGAACTTCTACGCCAAGCGGTACAAAAAATAAATCGCGGTGAAGCGGAAATTCTCCTCGCCTATGCCTGCGGTGTGCCTCGAGAGGACATCTTCGCGCACCCCGAAAAGGCTGTTTCATTTTTGCGCGCACGATATTTCTCACACCTGATCAAAAAGCGAAAACAAAATTTTCCCATCGCTTACCTCACCGGTGAAAAAGAGTTTTTCGGATTGAAATTCCGAGTGAATCAGTACACACTCATACCTCGTCCCGAAACGGAATTAATGGTTGAAGAAATTATTAAAATAGCAAACGGAAAGAAAGTTCACATTTTCGATATCGGTACTGGCAGTGGGTGCATTGCCGTCGCGCTCGCGACACAACTCTCGCAGGCAACAGTTCATGCTTCCGATATCTTCCACAGTACACTACGTACAGCCCGACACAATGCTAAACAAAATGAAGTGAAAATTGAATTTAGACATGGTCGATTACTCAAACCGTGGTTCGATGATATCCGAAAAATGAACGGGGGGGAGATCATCATCGCGGCCAATCTCCCCTACCTCACTCGCGCCCAATTTGAACAAGAAAAATCCATCAAACACGAACCGAAAACCGCTCTCATATCCGACAACTGTGACGGATTAGATCTCTACCGAGAACTTTGCTCACAAATCAGAGAATTGAACCCCGCCTCAACAATCACTCTTTTACTCGAAATCGACCCCGGACAAACCACCGCAATAGAGAAATTGCTAGCAAAATCTTTCCCCACAGGTCAAGCGCATATCCACAAAGATTTGTGCGGAATGGACAGAGTGGTCAGGGTGAAAATAGGTTAGTTTTCAACATACCACATTGACAAAATGGCCATTTTGGGCTATATTCCCACCATCAACAACTTCCGATCATTACGACCAAGATTGGCCGCAATGATTGGAAATTTCATTTAGCTCATTTCAACACAAACAAACGAGAGGGAAAAAATGGAAACAAACAGACTGATTCGAGTTTTGAAATTCCTCGGTTTCGTGCGCGCCGCTACAGGTGAACACGAGGAAGGTCGCGGCTTCCGACTCTATGTGATCCAGAGGCCGGAGCTTGCACTGCGGTGGAATGCCGAGAATGATATCATGGTAGTCTATGATAGCTTTGGCAACCCATGGATACACATTCGACATATTGATATAACAATGCAAGCACCTGAAACTACTTTCGACGCATGCGCCCATGTCCCACATGCCTATGGAAAACACTGGATCGAAGGACAAAATAGCTTTACCGATGCCGAACGAGAAATGTTCGAAAAATGGCACTACTACCCTACCAGCAAAATTAACGCCATGCTCCAAAAGGCGGCGAACATTTCCACGGATAGTACCGCAGAAAGGATCCTGAGAAGTATCCCGAGACATATCAATCCAAAAACGCCGATCACCGATCAAGAACTCGAAGAATTCGAACAGTATCTAGCGATTGCAGAAGAGGCAAAAACCCCCGACCCGATCGCTGTGATCGACGAAACTCCTCACCCAGAATACTGCCCCCGACTATAGAGACAGATCTCACCCCCTTCTCGCGAGACGTGAGGAAAGCCCCTCCTTCACTTTTAGATGAAGTAGGGGTTATTTTTTTAGATCCAACCTATTCGCAAGGGCGCGCAAATCCCCCTGCGCAATTTTCAATTCTTCAAGTTTTTTGCTCAATTCATCGCCAACCTCATCAATATCCCCTTCGATTTCGAAACTCCTGATTTGATTAAATTTTTTACGCAACAAATCAATCTCTTTTTCTAACTGACTAATGTTTATTTCTACTTTTTTTATTTTATCGTTGCCGTATTCAGCAATCGCCAGATCGCCGATTGAAATTCTATTTTCTCTTTTCATACTATTTATACTCAACAATAATTTTTTCATTCCTAATTTCCACCCAAGTATGCCCAGAGCGTAGGCTAATTTCTCTACCACCCTCGTCCACACAATGGATTCTCTGCGCCGGACTGTTTTTCACCCATTTACCCTCGATCACGACACCATCGCGCGCGACGACACACCCTCCTCCACCCATAGTGCGAATTTCTCTCCGCCCTACTTCGTCGATGACACCGATGTCGGTCGTAATTATGACAACATTATCGGCATAAATTTGCTGTCCTGTCTCATCGAGGTGTGCATCCCCCGCCTGATCGCGGAGATATTGAGAAGTAGTGCTCACGAAATGCCAAGAAACAGAATATACCGGCGGAGCAAATTTAATTTTCAGATCCGTCGCCGCTGTACCCGTCGCAGACATAGTATTGAATTGCCAAGAGTCATATTCACCAGCCAACAACTTATCCCCAAAATCCACAATCGCCTTATTCCACAGATCACTCGATGTGTAGGTATTGTGGGGCGCGAAGCGATTCGGAGCCCGCCAGAAATACCAGCCCCGTGTCATTTCATTTACCCCCGACACCATTTGACGATCATGAATCAACTGCAAAGCGGCCGGTGATCCACCAACATGGAAATATGGAGCAGAACTATACTCTGAAATCCAATCGAGATAGTACGGTCGAGCACTGCGCACCGGACCAACTTTTGGGACATTCATCATTGCTGGATAAATCGCCAAGAAACGCGTAATCCCCGCCTCGACCGGCGCCTCATACACCACACTCGCCTCTCTGAGACCAGCCTGTGGCCAAGAATCAAAATGATTTTCGATCATCACGCCTACTGCGCGCGGATAAACCTCGCTCACAGTATTGACACAGACACCATCCAACGCTCGACGCAATTTGCACTCCGCCGCAATTCCAGAACCCCCAACATCTAAATCTCCAGCATGACCGCCCCCGAAACGCAACGAAGGCGAAATAAAAAAGATAAATAGACCAACCGCCACCACCAACACAATCGTTCCTAATATATAAAATAGGCGCGCCACGTCCATCTCTTTTTTAGATTTTAATTTCATAGTTTAGTTGAAAACCGATTCTAAATTTATTTATCATATTATGCCAAATATCCACATTTTCTGCAACCAAAAAGCGCCCCGAATGGAGCGCTTTTGTAAGTTTATTTTTTAGCGTCTTTTTTGTCAGCCGCTTCAGCATCTTCTGCGACAGCACCTTCTTCAACTTTCTTTTCTTTCTTCACCACTTCGATGTCAGCGACACCTTTCGTACCAGCCTCCTCCATCGCTTTCAACTGTTCCTCTGTGAGAGGTGGAGTCACCTTGGCGATGATCTGGCTCGGATTGCCTACTGGTTTGATACCACCCGGCAAAACCAAATCGGAAATTCGAAGCGCATCTTCAAAAGTTTTGAGTGAGCTGATATCCACCTGAATTTCACCGACCAAATCCTTCGGTAAGCACTTCGCTTCGACAGCATCTGCCAACTTCACGAACGTACCACCCATTTCTTTCACAGCCGCAGATTCGCCGACAAAACGAAGGTGAATTTTTACCACCATTTCTTTGCTTGGATCAATGCCACGGAAATCAATGTGAGTAATCGTACTGTGTATTGGATCGAACTGCACTGCTTGAATCAAAACCTTGACCGGCTCTTTCTCACCTTCGATAACGAGATCAATGAGCTCAGCACCACCGACCGAATTATACAATTTCTCGAACGGATTGTATTCTACTCCGACCGAAATTGGCTGGAAACCTGGACCATAAACGACGGCCGGAATCACTTTGGAAATCCGATCTTCACTAGCATTACCCGATTGTCTTTTTTTTGCATTAAATACGACTGACATAGAATATGTTTTAATTAATTTCATTGAACCATCTGGGACGATGGCGGAACAATTTTTTCAAAAAATAAATCACTAAAATTTCGCGCGCATAAAACCTTGTGAAAAGCCAGCAGTTCAGATTCAGCGAGCGCGGGACGAGACATAATCGAGAGCGCATCCTCACTCTTCAAATCAGTGACAACACCGAGAGAAGCAATTCCATTCGGCAGGAGCAAAATACGCAGGAGGACATTGTTCCCACATGATAGACAAGTGGCATGATACGACTCCACACCCATCGATCGACTCGCCAAACTACGTATCCCCTTCTTCGAAAATTTTTTTGAACAAAAAGGACATTGCACTGACTCTGGACCGATTTTTGACTGTTCTCGTTTCATATTTTATGGAGCGGGAATAATATAACATTTTCGCTAAAATATGTCAAGAGCTCTGTTTGCTGGCCCGCGCGATGCTCTCGGCAATACCCACCAAAAGTAAATTAATCACAATAGATGAACCTCCATAACTCAAAAAAGGTAAAGTGATACCGGTGACTGGGAGAAAGCCTGTTGCGCCCCCGATATTGATTATGATTTGCACGAGAAACACAAGTAAAACCCCCACCACACAATACGCCCCGAAATCATCACTCCCCAGGCGCGCAATCCTGAGCAGTCGCCAAAAAATCAATACATAAAGAGTGAGAACCATGGTAATCCCAATGAAACCCAATTCTTCGGCAACCACAGAGAATATGAAATCAGTTTGGGCTTCTGGTAAAAAATGTAATTGTGACTGTGAGCCAAATCCGAGACCCCGCCCAAATACCCCACCAGAACCAATCGCAATCAGAGACTGTGAAACGTTGTAACCAGAACGCAAAGGGTCCCTATCCGGATAGATAAATGTCAAAAAACGTTCTTTTTGATAATCTTTGAAAAGGAAAAACCAACCCACTAAAAAAGCGCAAATCGTAATCCCTAATACTCCGAAAACAAATCGCTTCCGTGTCCCCGTCGCGACCATGAGACCGAGCCAGACAGCACCGAGTACAATCGCCGAACCGAGATCCGGCTGAAGCATGATCAGCACCATCGGAAAGAGGGAAAATAATCCGGTAGAAACGACGAATTTATATTTCTCGAAACGTCGACCATAACGATTGATGAGCCAGGCGAGAAAAATCACCAAAGCGACTTTGGCTAATTCTGCCGGCTGGAAAGAAAACCCCACCACACGAAACCAACCACGCGTGCCACGAATCGTGGTACCCAAAAATAATACAGCTACCAAACTCAAGATTGTAAAACCATATATCGCTCGCGCACTCACCCAATAAAAAGAGGCATGAAAAGAAGCCGCCACAAATAAAACAACGAGACCAATGGCGAGAGCTGTGGCCTGAGTCGGGAAATACCTTAATTTATTTCCACCGAGCGATAAATCGATACTATAAATCGCCGCGAGGCCAATCGCGGATACCACAATCACTGCCAAAAGCAATATCCAGTCAAAATTTTTATAAAATCTCCAAAAACTCCCAATTTTCAACATAGGCTCATGCACCAACCGCCATATATTCAGACGGATCAAAAATGTTCATAAGCGGTACCACTCGGACATCGTCCCCATACAGACCATTGCTCAGCGAACGAACATCAATTACCCGCCTCTCGTTCGCCCTGAAATTATTCACACTTACATAGAACACCCCGACCGGAGTACCACCGCTCAACAATTCTACATAGAACCTGCCTTCCCAATAGGAGTAAGGAGAATTATTGTGCAAAATGAATTGAATCCGATTCGTCGGTGATTCGGATACCGTACCAGCCTGAGTGAAAGCAAAATCTTCCACTAGAAAGTTCGCATGAACCCCCCCAAAGGCGGTGACATCAGGTACCAAGTGAGCGTTAACTTTTTTCCAAGATACGTTGATAATTTTCAAGTCAACAATAGATGGATACGCGCCGACAACAGTATGGCCAAAATACGACAAAGGCATCTCTACCCCCGGAAGAACAAAAGCATGAACTGCAGGAGTCTCACCATCAGCAAAAACATATTTAAACTCCACATCCGCCACCCAACGAGAATTAGGATTACGCACCAAAGTGATAAAATCAACCTTGTCCGTGACACTCGAATAGACCGTCGGTACACCAATCTCGAGAGGACGTGCTCCTGTCAGTTGCGCTACATTGGCGAAATTGGACGCCTCTTCTACTTGGAGAGCGAGCATTGCTTTGTCTCTATAATACCCCACCACCGCATAATACCCCCAACCGAAAATACCATACCCAATAGTCACGACACAGAACACACCCAGCACCCAAACAACCATCCGGCGCATTTTAAGTTTGTGTGCAATATACCATCGCGCCAGCTTGAACTGCCATGTTGGTAATTCCCCACTTGGATCTTCATATTTCTCGAATTGCGCTACGCCAGATTTTTTGTTCATAAAATTATTATATGCGTTTGTTATTATACAATATTTTTTGCTCAAAAGCAAAATAAAAAATCCCACAATCTCACTTGCTCATTTTGGCCCGGTGTGATAAAATACTGGCGTCAAAAATATAAAAACTCATAAAAATATGACAGAGGAAAAGAAAAAACGCTCCAAAACCCAAACTGATGAAAATTATAGTGCCAAAAGTATTACCGTCCTCGAAGGCCTCGACGCTGTCCGCCGCCGTCCCGGTATGTATATCGGCTCGACTGGCGTTCAGGGTTTGCATCACATGATCTGGGAAGTGGTGGATAACTGTTTCGACGAAGCCATGGCTGGTTTTGCCAATCGAATTACCATCAAATTACAACCAAATAATTGGGTCGAAGTCGAAGACAATGGTCGCGGTATTCCGACTGACATTCACCCATTGAAGAAAGTCAGCGCCCTCGAACTCGTACTCACCAAACTTCACGCTGGTGGTAAATTCGGGGACGGTGGCTACAAGATTTCCGGCGGTCTGCACGGCGTCGGTGTTTCGGTGGTAAATGCGCTTTCGACCGACATGGAAGCAATTGTCCATCGTGATGGTAAAGTTTGGGTTCAGGAATACAAAAAAGGCACTCCCCAAGAAAAAGTCCGTGCGACTGGGAAGACTGATCACACCGGGACTATCATTCGTTTCCATGCTGATCCGACAATTTTTGAAACAATTGATTATGAGTGGAAAACGATTATTAGTCATTTACGTCAACAAGCCTACCTCACAAAAGGAGTACATTTGATCATCTCGGACGAACGCACTGTTGCTGAAAAAGAAAAAGACAAAGGCTCCATAAATTTGCCCAGCTATACCTACCAATTTTATTTCGAAGGTGGTATCGCGAGCTATGTCAAATACTTGAACAAAAACAAAGAAGCCAAACATGAAAATGTTTTTTATGTGAACAAACAAGAGGGCAATGTGTTGGTAGAAGTCGCCCTCCAATACACCGATGACTATTCTGAAATTCTCCAAGCTTTCGCGAACAACATCATCAATCCGGACGGCGGTATGCATGTCGCCGGTTTCCGCGCCGCTCTCACACGCACATTGAACAATTATGCGCGCAACAAAGGAATCCTGAAAGAAAAAGACCAGAATTTGGGTGGCGAAGATGTGCGCGAAGGTCTCACAGCGATTGTATCGGTGAAAATCCCCGATCCTCAATTCGAAGGACAAACCAAATCTAAATTAGGTAATCCAGAAGTCAAAGCCGTCGTCGAAAATATTTTCGGCGAAGCACTTGCTATTTTCCTCGAGGAACACCCAAGTGATGGTGAAGCCATCATCGGCAAATGTCTCCTCGCCGCTCGCGCGCGCAATGCCGCCCGTCTCGCCCGTGAGACAGTGCTCCGCAAAGGTGCGCTCGAAGGTTTCACACTGCCAGGAAAACTCGCCGACTGCTCTAGTCGCGATGCTTCCATTTCTGAATTGTATATTGTGGAGGGCGATTCTGCCGGAGGCTCAGCCAAACAAGGTCGTGATCGTCATACACAAGCCATTTTGCCATTACGAGGAAAAGTGCTGAATGTCGAACGCTCTCGGCTCGACAAAATTCTCACCAATAACGAACTCAAATCCCTCATCATCGCAATGGGTACAAATATCAGTGAGCAATTCGATATTACAAAACTCCGCTACAGCCGCATCATCATCATGACCGATGCCGATGTCGACGGCGCCCACATCCGCACCCTTCTCCTCACCCTATTTTTCCGGTATTTCCCCGACCTCATCAATCACGGCCATGTTTTCATCGCCCAACCGCCGCTCTATAGCATCAAACAAGGCAAAGAGACTACTTGGATATACAATGAACTCGCTCTCGCTGAATACAAGAAAAAATTCGGCATCACCGATGCCGACATGGAAGTAATCGACGAAGTAGAATCGGACGCCCCTGAAACGATCGAAAAAATCGAAACCAAATCGAACACAACCACAAAGAAAAAACTCAACATCCAGCGCTACAAAGGTCTCGGAGAAATGAACCCGGAACAACTCTGGGAGACGACCATGGATCCGACAAATCGAGTATTGAAACAGGTGACCATCGAAGACGCCGAGAAAGCCAATGAAGTCTTCGACATCCTCATGGGCTCCGAGGTCGGCCCACGCAAGAACTTCATCCACACATACGCGAAAAGTGTGAAAAACCTTGATATTTAGGCAAAAAATTCCAAAAAACCCGTCAATTTGGCGGGTTTTTTGATTCAAAATCATTTTTTATGACTTATCCACCCCACCCATTGACAAATACCCTATTTTACCGTATAATTACTCTTGAAATCGGCCAATGGCCGTTTTTAGATACAAAAAATTATATGAACAAAATTTTCGCGTATTTCCGCGAGGCAATCGCTGAAATGAAAAAGGTCGTTTGGCCAACCAAAAAACAAACGATCAATTACACTCTCGTCGTCATCGCTTTGAGTATTTCCGTCGCCGTATTTTTCGGAATTCTCGACTACGTTTTCAATCTCGGTCTTGCCCAATTCTTACAAATTAAATAAACGGCGCCTGTCGCGCTTATTCATATGGCCAAACAAACCTTAAACCTAGGAAAACGCTGGTACGTGCTCCACACATACAGTGGATACGAAGAAAATGTGAAAAGAAATCTCGAACAGAGAATCGATTCTTTTGACATGCATGATAAAATCTTCACTGTCCTCGTCCCAAAAGAGAAAAAAATTAAAATCAAAAATGGCAAACGAAATGTAATCGAAGAAAAAATCTTCCCAGGCTACGTGCTCGTCGAGATGATCGTCACCGATGATTCCTGGTATGTGGTACGCAACACGCCAAATGTGACAGGGTTTGTCGGCTCCGGTACGACTCCGACACCAATCGACAACAAAGAAGTCGAAGGTCTCCAAAAACGCATGGGTGTGAATGAACCAACCCACACGATTGACATGGAAATTAATGACGCAGTTCGTATCAATGATGGTCCGTTCAAGAACTTCGAGGGTAAGATCTCCAATGTCGACGCTGAACGTGGCAAAGTAAAAGTCCTCGTGAACATGTTCGGTCGCGAAACACCGGTAGAATTAGACGCTCTTCAAGTCAAAAAAATCTAAATCCAAGTTATTTATTGAGCCGATACTGTGTGCGAAAATCCTCACATAGCATCGGCTCAATAAAGCCGTCGCGGTGGCCGTTAAGGCGCTTCTCACCCGATCGCAAAATTAAATAATAATTAATATGGCAAAAAAATTAGTCACCCAGATCAAATTGCAGATCGTCGGTGGTGCCGCTACACCAGCGCCACCAATCGGCCCAGCTCTCGGTCAACATGGTTTGAACATTGCTGGATTCTGTAAAGAATTCAACGACAAGACGAAAGACAAAAAAGGTGAAGTGGTGCCGGTCGTAATTAGCGTATTCGATGACCGCAGTTACACTTTCATCATGAAAGTCGCTCCGGCCGGAGAACTCATCAAAAAAGCCGCTGGAATTACAAAAGGCTCTGCCAATCCTTTGAAAGACAAAGTCGGCAAAATCACCAAGGCCCAACTCAAAGAAATTGCTTTGAAAAAAATGGTAGATATGAATACTACAGACGTGGAGGCGGCCATGCGACTTCTCGCTGGCACCGCTCGCCAAATGGGTGTTCAAGTGGTGGATTAACCCGAAACTCATACACAAAAAACGACCTGTAACAGGGTCGTTTTTGATATAAAAAAACCCGGCACCAAAAATATCATTGGCCCGGGTGTCACACGCCTTCAAATACTCCGGCGAAAGGAACGCGGAAATTGAAATAAATGAACAACCTTACTCGTCGTTTCCGCGTGATAACACGCGACCGATCCGTATTTATCACCAATCATCAGACAGGTGTTCGGACCATACCGTATTATTTTGTCGCAACGCGGAAAATCTTCCCCCAATATCTGCTCCAGTAAAATCCGAATCGTCGGAACATGGTCCAGACAAAGAGCGTACAAATAACCTGAGTTTTCACGGCGCGCGGTCACTCGCATTTCACTAATCACCCGTGAAACATCGGCATGCACATCGTTCGGATGTGAAGGATCTGGACACACCAGCCGCGTGTCTGAAATGAATACCGACGTGAACACCTCATTAAATAATCGACCAATCCCTCTCGCGCAAGAAGCTCGCGGCGAATGAGCAACGACCACTCTCGGACGACCGACGACGAGATCCAGATTCCAAACAATAGCCTCTTTCATCCGATCTATTTTCTTCATTTCAACCGAATCCGACTCGGTGCCGGGACCAATTTCTGGCGGAATATACAAGATGAAACAGCCATCTAACATTTACCCCTCCTAATATACTTGAAAAGTGTGTTAGGGGTAATATAACCACGATGAAATGTTTTTGTCAACCCACTGTACACCCCAATCTTATCTTGGTATAATATCACCGTAATTTTTTAATCAATCCGTATGTCGAAAACCACCAGTCTCATTCGTAATATCTATCTCTATCTCGCGACATTTGTCGGTCTCATGATGATAGCCATTCCGGCCGCGCAACTCATTCGTCTCAGTCTCCAAGCATGGGTTTTTCCACTCGCGGCCGAGACACAATATCAGTACAATATGCCGACAGCGCCATATATCGGAAAAGTTGGCACAGAAACCGACCTCGGCACGATCAAACTGACCACTGACGAAAAACAAGCTCTCGAACAATGGCAAACCGATTACAAAATTTGGCAGGAAAAAAATAAAAATACCGACTGGAAAAAAGCCAATATGCAACAAGAAGCTTCCAACCAGATCTCGATCCTAATCGTTGGTGTATTGATCTTTACAGGACATTTGCTCGTACTCAGATCTGACAAAAAGAAGAAAGAGGTTGAATAATCTAACAAAACAAAACACATCTAATATGTCTAAATTCCCTACCCACAAAATCGCGATCATCGGTGCCGGAGCCGTCGGCGCTACCTCGGCATACGCGGCCGCAATTCGCAATATTGCCGCCCAAATTCTCCTCATCGATGTCAATGAAAAAAAAGAAGAGGGCGAAGTGATGGACATTCGTGACGGCCTCTGTTTCACAGAGACGGGCGGAATTATCGGCGCGAATTATCCTGATGCCGCCGACGCTGATGTAATTATTATTACAGCCGGACTTCCCCAAAAACCAGGTGAAACTCGTCTTGACCTGATTACCAAAAATAAAAAAATACTTGAAGAAATTTTTGCCGGCATCGGTAAATTGCGTGATGATACAATCGTCGTCATCGTCGCCAACCCAGTCGACATTTTGACATATCTCGCCCAAAAGATTTCCGGATTACCAGAACATCAAGTTTTCGGTACAGGCACGACACTCGACAGCGCGCGTCTCCAAATTGCCATCTCCCAAGCTCTCGAAGTGTACCCCCAATCTGTTCAAGGTTTTGTGCTCGGCGAACACGGTGATTCTGAATTTGTCGCCTGGAGCACTGTGACTGTCGGTGGAATCCCAGCTTCCGACATAAAAGCACTTTCCCCAGCCCTAAAAAAGAAAATCGAAGAACAAGTACGCAACAAAGCATACGAAATCATTAGCCGAAAAGGTGCCACTTTCTACGGAATCGCTCTCGTCGTCGCCGACATTATCGAATCCATCCTATTCGACCAAAAAAAGATCCTCCCAATCACCACCCACCTCGTTCGTTGCAACGGTGTCTCCGGGGTCTGCCTCGGTTCTCCGGCGATTATCGGTCGTCACGGCATCCTCGGTCACTGGCCAGTGAAACTCCACAGCGACGAAAGCAAACGCTTTCAAAATTCCGCTAAGATAATAGGAAAAATCATCAAAAGCATCGAATAGACCTGCCGTCAACAGACTTATCCACAAGCCCCTCATCAGGGCTTTTTCGTCCGTGGATAACTAATTGACACAAAGCCTGTTTTCGGGTACAATACGAGTAAGCCATGAGCACAACTTGTGGCATACGTTTTATTCAGTGGGACCTCGTGTCTAAGCACATACCTTAGAGCTAATCGAGGGCTACTACCACAAAAAGTATCTCATATGTCGAAGAGAATGGAAGCCTTGAAAAACAAGGTGGATAGTACAAAGGTCTACTCGGTCGATGAGGCCATCAAGCTCATCAAGGAAACGCACAATGTCAAGTTCAACGCTTCAGTTGAATTGCATGCCCGCCTCGGTATTGACCCAAAGAAAAGCGACCAACAGGTTCGCGCGACGGTCATTTTGCCAAACGGAACTGGCAAGACCAAAAAAGTGGCCGCATTCGTTGGTTCAAATGACGAAAAGTCTGCCAAAGAGGCAGGTGCCGATTTCGTTTATACCGAAGAGGACATCAAAAAAATCAAGGACACTGGCGTAATCACTTTTGATGTCGCCGTTGCGACTCCGGAAATGATGCCGAAAATGGCGCTCGCCGCCAAAGTCTTGGGTCCAAAGGGCCTCATGCCGAACCCAAAGACAGAAACTGTCGGAACAGATTTGAAGAAAATGATTGGTGACCTCAAAAAGGGCAAAATCACTTTCAAAAATGACGACACGGCCAACTTGCACCAGGTATTCGGCAAAGTGAACTTCACCGAAACCCAACTGGTTGAGAATTTGAATGCCCTACTTGATGCAGTGAAGAAGGCCAAACCAAGTTCATCAAAAGGCACTTACCTCAAAAATTTGGTAATCTGCTCGACGATGGGCCCAAGTATCAAGATTGCGATCGAAGCCTAATCAAATTTCCTACTCAAATCCCCATGGAATTACCACGGGGATTTTTGTTTTTGCCACACCCATCCACCGACCTTGATTTACTCACAAGTCATACGGTTTTAGTCGCTTTTACTCCCCCACCGAATCTGCTACAATACCGACGAACAAAAAACTTATGACTGAAGAAAAAACAACCCACATTCGTCCATCATGGGATGAATATTTTACGGATATTGCAAATACGGTTTCCAAGAGAGCGACATGTGATCGAGGCTACGGCGGATGTGTAATCGCGCGAGACAAACAAATGCTCGTGACGGGATATGTCGGATCACCAAAAGGTGCCCCACACTGTGATGATGTTGGTCACCAAATCAAGACCACCGTTCACGAAGATGGACATCAAAGCCAACACTGCGTGCGTACCGTACACATGGAACAGAATGCAATTTGCCAAGCCGCCAAACTTGGTATTTCTATAAATGGCGGCACGATTTATGTCAAATACACCCCGTGCTTCACATGCGCCAAAATGCTCGTCAACGCCGGTATTGTTCGAGTGGTGTGTCAGAAAAAATATCATGCCGCAACTGATAGCGAAGAAGTCTTCAAATGCGCCGGAGTTGAACTGGTCTACTTATCAGAAAACCTAGAGCAATATGACAAACAATAAAATCATCATCGGTGTCGCCGGTTTTATTGCGTCTGGCAAAGGCACGGTCGGCGAATACATTTGCAAGAAATACAAGGGCGAAGTTTTTTCTTCTGGTGGAATTTTGCGTGATATGGTAGATCGATTGCATATCGAGCCAACTCGTGATAATTTACAAAAAATGTCACTGGCTCTGCGCGACACGTATGGACCAGATATTTTGAGCCAAACACTCGCCAAAGAAGTTTTATTATCCAAGAAATCCGTAATAGCTATTGAAGGATTGCGCCGCCCGTCTGATGTCGATGCGCTTCGCGTAATGCCAAATTTCCATCTCTTCGCCGTCGAAGCGCCGATTCGTACACGTTGGCAACGTATGCGTCTGCGTCGTCAAAAATCCGATGATGCCAAAAAGACTTTCAAAGAATTTCTCCGTGATTCCGCCGCCGAAGCGGAACAACAAATCGCCGATATTTCCAAACAAGCTGAACTAACCCTCGACAATGGCGGCTCTTTTGAAAAACTTTTTAAACAAATTGACGAAGCTATTAAAAAAATCCAATATGAACGTAAAAATAAAAAGAGTCGATAAGTCTCTACCAGTGCCGATTTACCAAACTCGAGGCGCTGTTGCTTTTGATCTATACAGTCGAATTGACCTCGAAATTCCACCACATAAAATTGAAAGAATCCCGACCAATTTCGTCATAGAAATTCCCCACGGCTACATGCTCGAAATAAAAGATCGCTCGAGCACCATGCGCCGTAAAGGCCTTTTTACTTCTACCGGATTCATCGACCAAGATTTCTGCGGCAATAACGATGAAATTCTCCTGCAAGTGTACAACCTCACTTCCGAAACTGTAAAAATCGAAAAAGGCGAACGTCTCGGCCAAGGCGCTTTCGTGCGCGTCGATCAGACTGAATGGACCGAAGTCGAAGAGATGACAAACGCGGACAGAGGCGGATTCGGGACGACGGGGGTGAAGTAAAAAATTGCTATGATAGACCAATTCAATCCAAACAATTTGACACAAGAACATGGTATTGACACTGAAAAATTTGCTTAAAACACAAATCGAGATCAAAGATCCTAACACTATCACATCAAAAAACCCTAGTTGACTGACTAAATTTATGAAAAAAAATAGACACTCACTTGCCATTTTTGAAAATTTCCGTGTCCGGCGATATTATGATGAAAAAACGGAGACTTGGTTTTTTTCTGTTATTGATATCGTGGCCACATTAATCGAACAGCGTGATTTTAAAAAGGCCCAAACTTACTGGACGACACTAAAAAATCGCTTAAAAAAAGAAGGAAATCAGTCTGTCACAAAATGTGACAAACTGAAATTACAGTCTTCCGATGGAAAATTTTATAACACCGATGTGGCAAATGTAGAAACGATCCTTCGTCTCATTCAATCCATCCCCAGTCCAAAAGCAGAACCAATCAAACTCTGGCTCGCCCGCGTCGGCTACGAGAGAATGCAGGAAATGACTGATCCGGAAAAAGCTCTCAACCGTAGTCGCGAATACTGGCAAAAACTTGGACGAAGTGACAAATGGATACAACAAAGAATGATGGGGCAAGAAATCCGAAATAAATTAACGGATTATTGGAAAAATAACGAAGTAAAAGAAAAAGACGAATATGCCATTTTGACAAACATAATTCATGAGGAGTGGAGTGACATATCAACAAAAGAACATAAAAAGTTAAAGAGTCTTCAAACACAAAACTTACGTGACCACATGTCCGACGCCGAACTAGTATTTACCGCTTTAGCTGAATTATCCACCAGACAAATCGCCGAAACCATGCAGACAAAAGGACTTGAAGAAAATAAAATTCCCGCGAAAAAAGGTGGAAAAATTGCTAAAGACGCAAGAATCGCACTTGAAGAAAAAACCGGGAAAAAAGTAATTACTGGACAGAATTTTATATCAAAAAAACAAAATAAAAAAATAAATTAAACCCATCCGCCTTCGCCAAGGCTACGGCGGACAAAGAAGAAAAATATGGAAGAAACACAAACAAACAAAAGAGACATCTACTCACTCGATCATTTGAAACCAGAAGTCGTCGCCGTGGCATTTGCGAAATGTTCACGCTCGCCTGAATCATTCCGTGAAATTGCGGAGGAATTGACCGATGAAAAATCAGCCGATTTTCATGAGAAATGGGTGGTTGGATATGGTCACAGCTCCGTCGCCGAACACGCGACACTCCATCTCGCGATTGAAAACGTTTCGATTCTCGCCACGAAAATCATTGAGGACAATCGCCTCGCTTCCTACACCGAAAAATCCACTCGTTATCAAGTATTCGATCGCACCCGCTACCTAAAGCCAGACAATATCATGCGCTCCACTTATGGCCGTATTTATGAAAAAACGATTGATTTCTTGTTTGACACCTACACCGAAATGGAACCCGCCATGAATGAATTTATCCGATCGAAATATCCACAAAATGGCACACCCGAACGCTCCTACAATGCGAACACACGCGCTCGCGTATGTGACAACATCCGCTACCTGCTCCCGACTGCCACCCTCACCAATCTCGGCCTCACAGCCAACGCCCGCGTGATGGAACACGCGATCGCGAAGCTACTCTCCCATCCACTCGCCGAAGCACGCCAAATTGGCGCCGAAATGAAAAAAGAAGCCTTGAAAGTGACGCCAACCCTCATCAAGTTTGCTGATGAAAATAAATACTTAAGTGAAACTGAACGGTCATTCGAGTCAATCGCTAATATTTTGATAAATGAAAACCCAGAACCGACCCCACCAGTAAAAATTGTCTCATACGATGAAGACGCCGAAGAACGCATCATCGCCGCTATTCTATACCGGTTCAGTGATGTCCCATTTCACCAAGCACTCCGTACCGTGAAAACAATGCCCGCAAAACAAAAAGAGAGAATCATGGACGAAGCGCTTGCGCGCCGTGCTTCTTTCGACGCGCCACTGCGCGAGCTCGAACACGCATATTACACATTTGACATTCTCATGGACTATGGCGCATTCCGCGATATCCAACGTCACCGCATGTGCACACAGACTAATCAGCGTGTGACGACTATCCATGGCTTCGATATTCCAGAGGAAATTACCGAAGCGGGCGAGGCGGAGAAATTTCGTGAAGCGATGTATGCAGGCAGTGAATTGTATGATAAAATGAAAACAGAATTTCCGCACGAAGCGCAATACGTCGTACCGCTCGCGTTCAAAAAACGCGTTCTCATCACTTGGAACTTGCGCGAACTGCACCATTTCATTTCTCTCCGATCCGGTTCGAAAGGACATATTTCTTATCGACGAATTGCCCAAGAATGTTGGCATAAACTTAATGAGGTACAACCACTTCTCGCCAAATACATTCGTGTCAACATGAACGGTGGATCATCTTCTTGGGCTTCGACAATGTTCAATCCAGAATATAATTACGCGCCTAAACAGTAACCACTGCGAACTAGAATTTATGTTTATAATTATTGATGGTATCGATGGATCAGGGAAAAGTTCCATCATACTCGAGTGGATCAATTACCTAAATTCAATCAATAAAAAATGTCTAAACCTGCGTGATTTTTGGAAAAATCACAGCCGGCATCCGAATCCGGAAGAATTTTTGCCATACGATTGCATCCTCTCCTCCGAACCAACTTTTGTCGGGATCGGCAGTGTAATTCGCAATGAACTAATTCGTTCCGGATCTGATTACCCTCCTCTATCTATCGCCAATGCCTACGCCCTCGACCGTCTTATTTTATATAAAAAAGTCATTATCCCCTTCCTAAATTCTTCGCCAAACAAAATTATTATCAAAGACCGGAGTGTTTCAACCTCGCTCTGCTACCAGTCAATCCAAGGCACAATACCGATGACGGAAATCGCCGCCATCGAAGGCAACGCTTTCGCTCTCGAACATGCTCCGGACCATCTCGTAATCACTGATTTGCCAGCCGAAATCGCACTCGAAAGACTCGCTACTCGTACCAACAAAACCGACAATTCTATATTCGAACGCAAAGAATTCCTCGAGACAACCCGAGCTCTCTATCTATCACCCAAATATCAGGAAATTTTTGAATCTCGTGGTACGAAAATCCACATTTTGAATACAAACGAAAAATTTGATATAATGAAAACAGAAAGTGTTAAACTTTTACAATCATTCTTTTAATATGCTTATTTCGATCGGTGAGTTACTCAAAAATTCTTGGCAGTTTTTCCGACAAAATATCCGCATGGTAATCAAATACGCCCTGCTCTCACTCGTACCTCTGGTAATCGGCTTCGCTGGTGTGGTGATTTTTTTACCTTTTTCGACCGCCCTTATCTCCGGTCAGGACTCTACCCTGATTATCGTGTTTGGAATAATCGGCCTGCTTTTTGCTCTGGCAATCTCTTACCTGAGTTTGTGGTTCAATTTCGCTTATGTTCACGCTGTCCACTCCAAACTCACAAACAACCTCGATGAAAATATCCGTCTTTCTACGACAGCTACCCATCCCTATGTTTGGCGCGGTTTCATTGGCATGATAATCTCTGGGGTTTATATTGCCGCTCCCTTTCTTATCTCGCTAGTATTGATCGGTCTATCCAGTGCTCTAAATTTATCGGCTCACGGCTTGATCGGTAACATTATTTCCAAACTAATTATTCTTGTAGCAATTTACGGTTTTTTCCATGCAATCTACTACAGTATTCGACTTAATTTATTCATATACGAGATTGTTCTCCAAGGCAAAAAAATAAAACCCGCCATCCTCCACAGTTTCGCCCTCGTCAAAGGACGCTGGTGGTCGTTTTTTATCAGAATTTTTGTACTAGTACTCATCCTTGCCACTCTCAGCAATATTCTTGGTCAGATTGGGTCAATTATTGGGAAAAATGAAATAATCACTTTCATCTACTCCGCAATCATATTCACCATCAATTTGATACTCAGTCAAATTGCTTCAATCTATACTATCTTGATTTACAAGAGCGCGGGAGAAAGACAATAGAGATTATTTTATGAAACTCACCCCTATTATTGGCATGGAAGTCCACGTGGAATTGGCGACCAAAAGCAAAATGTTCTGTTCATGCCCGAACAGCCCTGAGGAAAAGGAACCGAATCAGAACATTTGTCCGATTTGCCTTGCCCACCCAGGCACTTTGCCTGTGCCGAACAAAGCCGCCATCCAAATGACTGTCAAAGCGGCCATGGCATTGGGTTGCAATATCCGTGAAACCTCCAAATTTGACCGTAAACACTACTTCTACCCAGACCTGCCAAAAGGATACCAGATATCCCAATACGACGAGCCGATCGGCGAAAATGGCGAAATGGAACTAGTATTTCCGCTAAATGACAATATCCGATCCGAAGCCAAAATCAATATCACCCGTGTTCATCTCGAAGAGGACACAGCCAAACTCCTTCATGATCGCGAAGGCCAGACTTTGGTCAACTTCAACCGCTCCGGAGCACCACTCATGGAGATAGTCACCGGCGCTGATTTCAAATCTGCTCTGGAAGCCAAAACATACTGCCAAGAATTGCGCGCAATTTTACGTCAACTGAAAGTTTCTTCTGCCGATATGGAGAAAGGCCAAATGCGCTGTGAAGTCAATATCTCACTCCAAGACCCAACTGCGTTTGAAATTGTGAACGGCCAAGTCAAGCCGCTTAATAATTCCAGGTTAAACGCAAAAGTTGAAATCAAAAACATCAACTCCTTTCGAGCGGTCGAAAAGGCCATTGAATTCGAAATAAAACGTCAGACAAAACTTTTGGAAAATGACGGGGTCGTCGACCAAGAAACTCGCGGTTGGGACGACACGACAAGCGAAACAATTTGCCAAAGAAAAAAAGAAAACGCCGCTGATTATCGCTATTTCCCAGAACCCGATATTCCCCCATTTTCACCATTGAAAATTGCCGGAAAGATATTTCTTCCAGAATTACCAATCGCCAAAACTCGTCGTTTTCACGAAGAATACGGCTTCTCATATGCCGACAGCCGCCTATTAGCCCAGGACAGCGATTGGGCCAATTTCGCCGAAGCCGCGATGAGTGAGCTCATTGATTGGTTGCACTCTCTCCCGGATCATAAATCCGAAAATGGTGAAATTCGCGAACAAAATATAAATAAAGTTGCCCGACTCATGAGCGGTTGGCTGACCACCAAATTATTCGGACTTCTCACGGCCAGAAACATCTCCTATGAGGAAATGAAAATATCGCCGGAAAATTTCGCCGAATTGGTCGCGCTGGTCTACGCAGAAAAAATAAACTCCACCAGCGCTCAAAAAATTCTCGAAATCATGATCGACCACGACACCGATGTCGACCCGACCCATGTGATGGAAGAATACAAACTCGGACAAAATCGTGATGGTGACAAATTGACGAGTATCGCCGAACAGATTATTCACAATTTCCCCGACCAAGTAAAACAGTTCCGAGCTGGCAAAGAACCAATAATCAAATTCCTTCTCGGAATGGCGATGAAAGCCTCCGAGGGAGCGGCCGACCCAAAGATGATGGAAGATATACTGAGAAAAAAGATTTCTGAATAAAAACTCTCTACACAAAAAACGCTCAACGGCGTTTTTTGTATTTAATCTTTCTAAAAAATACTTGCCCTCTGGCGCTGAGCTTTCTCTTCGGCGACTTTTTTGGCCTCTTCCGCCTCACGCGCCAATCTCTCTCTCACCATGCGACGAGTAGTGACGAACTTCTGCCTCTCAATTGATTTCTGACGGATAATTTCTAATTCTTCAGCACGTTTATCCGCATAACTATCGGTCGCAGTTTTCCTCTCCCCCACACCAACTCGAGGTGAATCAATGCTCCCCACTTTGCGTTCAGCCACAACTCGGCTGATCGACACCTTGGCTCTTTCTCGCTCTTTCAACTGTCCTAATTTCGTCACCGAAAAGTTTTGCGCCCGCGGCGATCCTTTATCTTGATTTGGCCGTGAAAAAGCTGAGGTTGAGACAGGCTTCACCCCACCTCCAAACCGCACGCCACCTGGCCGAGAACCAATACCCAAACTTGAACCGGGTTTAATAGCTAATGGCATAGATTATTCAAAATTAGCGTATTTAATTGGCAAAATTGGTAATTCATCCACCTTCTTACCTCCCAAAAAATCCCTTACCAAACTCTCTACCTGGGAAAAATTTTCACACCACCTAATACGTTTATCTCGTTTGAACCAAGTAAGTTGTCTCCGCGCATATCGCCTCGTATCCCTTTTCAAATTTTCAATACATTGATCAATATCCGCTTTGTTTTCGAAATAGTCCTGAAACTGTCGATAACCAATTCCACTCATTGCCGGCAACTCCCAACTATATTTTTGCCGCAAAAGGTCTTTAATTTCCGCAAGTAATCCGAGTTTCATCATTTTATCGACACGCACCGAAATTCTCTCATCTAAAATTTGCCGAGAGATGTCGATACCGATCTGAAGCACATCAAAGAGTGGTGCGCCTTTTTGTTGTTGTCCAGAAAAAGGCGCCCCACTCAAAATACACACCTCGAGAGCGCGAGTGACCCGACGCCGATTAGCGCGGTCCACCGACTGGGCTGTTTCCGGATCAAGTTTCTCTAGCCACACCATCAGTTCTTCAGTGGTTTTTTCCTCCAAACTTTTGCGTAATTTTTTGTTTGGCGGTACACGCGGTATCTGCAAATTATCCACCAAAGCGTGAACATAAAGTCCGGTGCCTCCGACCACAAAGGGAATTTTCCCGTTTTTGACAATCGACCGAGCAATTTTGATGGCTTCGTCATGAAACTCCACCATGGTAAAAAACTTGCCCGGATCCAGAAAATCTATCAAATGGTGTGGTACCCCCCCAATCATATAAACACGGTGCAATCCTGACCAATGCCACTCTCCCGTTTCTTTTGCGGTACCGATGTTCATTTTTTTATAAACTTGACGTGAATCAGCCGAAATTATTTCCGCATTGTACAATTTTGATAATCGCAAAGCCCAATCCGTTTTACCGGATGCAGTCGGACCGACGAGCACAATCATTTTGGGCAGTGCCGGTTCCTCCGATTTAAGTTTGGTTTGTTCTTCTCCCACAAGCACACACATATGATTAATTATATCATTTCTCCGCGCAAAATCCACTTATCGGCGAAATCGATCCGGACGCTAACAATTTGTCCAATATATTTCGAATCACCCCCAAAACCCACCAATTTCATCTCACTCGAATTCCCGAGACATTCACCGTTTTCCCACCTGTCCACCAGAACGGAAACTGTTTTGCCCAAATATGCCCGATTTTTTTTCTCCGTAATTTCTTCCATTTTCGCCTGCAAACGATTCCAGCGCGTTTTCTTCTCTGCCTCCGACACATCATCCACAAATACTTTGGCCGCCGCCGTGCCAGACCGGACAGAATATTGTGCCGGATATGAAATATCGAAATCACATTCTTCGTAGAGACGAATCGTGTCCATGAAATCATCCTCTGTCTCACCACAAAAACCAACAATAATATCGGTGCCGATAGCTATACCCGGACGAACTTGCCTGATTTTTTTTATTATATCCAAATATTCAGCTCGAGTATGGCGACGATTCATTTTGGCAAGTATTTTATCACTCCCCGACTGAACTGGCAAATGTAAATAATTCATGTGATGCGGCAAAGCCAGCGCCGCAATCATCTCCTCATCCATATACAGAGGATGCGGAGCGGTGTAGTGAATTCTCTCTATGCCTGATATATTGTTTATCTCGAAAAGCAGGCGAGCAAAATCATTTTTTCGAAATAGATTGTTCTCAGAAAAATTTTCCGGATCGGGCGCGGTGTAATGATTGACAATTTCCCCGAGCAAATGAACTTCTCGAACACCTTTCTCGGCGAGAGCACGCACCTCCGAGAGAATCTCAGCCAACGGGCGATTTTTTTCTCGTCCACGGGAATATGGCACTACGCAATAAGTACAAAACTGATTACACCCAGTCTGCACAGGCACAAAGGCTCGGAAATTTTCTGAATACTTCGGAATAACTGACAAATATGAATCCGGAAAAATACTTTTTTGTCTGATCATCTGTGGCCTGATTTCGGCAATCATCGCCGGCAAACGCACCATCTCGCTATTTGGAAAATATAAGTCAACCCACGGCATTTTTTTCTTCACTTCTCCCTTCGGGTCCCTACCGGGCAGACAACCGGTGATTGCCACCACTAAATTCGGATTCTTCGCTCGCCATTTATTTATATCTCGTCCACGGCCAAAAATACGCGACTCCGCCGAATCACGCACCGAGCAAGTGTTCAAAATCAGAACATCTGCCGCCCGCGGATCATCCACAGGTGCGAACCCAGCCAATTCCAAAACAGCCGCCATTCTCTCTGAATCATTTTTATTCATCTGGCAACCAAAAGTAGTGATATTGTATTGATAAACTCCATCTATCATACGATGGTGATTATATCATAATCGTCAGAAAAATCAAGTATCATATTTGGCTAATTTGAGATAAAAAAAGGTGCCACTGGGCACCTAAGAAACGAACTAATCCGAATGGATTTTCATCGGCTTATAGGCAATTTTAATCCACCCATAAGATTTTTTCATTTCAATACAACGATTGGCGGAAATAGCCGTAAATATCGGATCAGGTACTTGTGTACAGGCGTGGAGACACTGCAAACTCACATCTAACCGATGCCCCTTCCAAATCACCTGTTTCAAACCAAGTAGTTCCCCCCGAAGAGGTGCGGGGATGCTTCGACTTCTCTCCCCTACACAAACGAGAAATATAATATCCCCATCTTTCCCAAATAGAGGAAACCCCCTCTCGGAATCCACATCCTTGAGATCACACCACAAAGTCCAGTAGTCAATACCGTGTTTGAGGAGAATACTGGCGACTTCATTTTTCAAATCAACAAAGTCTTTCCTCATTTTTAAACGTCCACAAACTCTCGAGGGGAGCGAATTTTGGGAAATGACCTGCCAAACCACTGTAAGCCAAACATAGCGCCGATCCTTCCTTTCTGTTTTGGAAGTCACTCGCACCCAACCATCACCAGTTGGCCGACCCTTCAATTCCATCTTTAGAAAACGCAAACCAACATCATGGGTATTAGTGCGCGCAAAAGAAATCTGTCTGAAAGATTCTCGTAGGAGTGTGACACAACATTCTTTCCCGCAAGTATCTTGATCACATTCAGACGCATATTCACAAATCTCCGACGAAAATAGAATCCTAGCGATGAGACGCTTATCACACACCCGTCGAGCGTGTAAAATATACAAATCCCTGATTTCCCCATCCCCAAATTCGGTTGCGACATTTCCAATTCGTTCTGGCAACAAACGACGGTCTTCCAAAGAAAAATCCACACCGAGGAATAACTTATCTGATTGTTCCATTTACCTCTCCTTTTGAATGATCATCGAACCAAATGATTATATATATAATTACCCCAACTTGTCAATAATTAAATAATAAAAAAAGGCGTCTACTCGACGCCAGACTACCTTGCCAGCGAATTGATCGCCTCCTCGAAACTGATCACACGACCCTCCTCTGGAATTTCTCTTTTGTGTTTTTCAATGGCTTGCACATTGATGCGCGCCTCCAAGAACTCCACCCCGTCATTCCGACGACGGTACTCAAACACTGAACGAACTACCTTCAACCGCTGATGCCCGATTCTGATCTGAATCGGAAACCCTTTTTCGATGGTTTTCAACTCCTGCTTCGGACTATCACCATAGCCCCAGATAATCACCAAAAGCAAGTGTCCGGGTTCACCCGGCTCATGTGTATAGTGGACTATCCGATAACCCGGCATAAAGCGCCAAATCCTCGGAATAAACAAATACTCACCTAAACTGATACCGTTCAACATACCATTTCTCATGAATACACCCCCATAATACAAAGAACACTGACATTCGATTATATAGTAATAAATTGACCATGTCAACTGCCACCTGTGTATAAAAAAATTAACTTAATTCGCATAACGTGCTAAAATACCATCAATTAAAATCAAATTAATCCAAAAAAATATGTCAAGCCGTCATGACAACCCCCAGTTAATAAACCCCACCGAAGCGAAAAAATTTAAACTCCCAGAACCACTCGATGACAAGGATTTAGCAGAAGCCACACGAGAGATTCCTCAAAAACCTGCGAAAGAAGAAGAACAAACAATAGAAAAAAAATTAAATAAAAATTCTTTTAACACACATCTTTTAGAAAATAGAATTCTTGAGTTAGATAAAAAACTTGAAAAACTAACCTCCAGATTGAAGGAGGCATCTCTGGTTTCTGAAAGCGGACTTGAAGAGAAGCTTGCCCAAATGGAGGCATACGCAAAAAACCTCGATACCCTACGTGCCGAGTACTCCACAATGGTTGAAGAAGCCTCCATTGAAGGTGGTGATTTCCAAGCTCTACTCAACCACATCGCTCATCGAGAAAAAATCCATCGCAACGTCGACGCCCATGATACAGAAACTATCAACAAAATTTTAGAAAAATGGAAAGGCTACGCCGAGGCTGAATTCCGAGAAACCGCTGTTTCTGATACGAGTATAGACCGAATTGCAGAAATTAGACTCCGACGAAGAGAGATCCTCGAAGACTTGACTGCCATGTCGCCACGGTCCAAAAATTCCAAAAATGCTGAATACTCCCAATTAAAAGCAGAAAATTCACGCTTAATCCAAGAAGAAAAAGATCTTTTGCCTCCTGTTATAGTTGATACGGAGTCTTTCGAAAAGAAGGTGCAGGACAAAATAGCTGAAATGCAAAAAAATAAACAACAGCAAGAGCAACAGGAAAAACAAAAACTAGATGCCGCCGCAAAAGAAGCTCTAGAAAAAAATACTAACAGAATAATTGAAATCAAACTTGAGTTGGGCAACATCCTAAAAACAATGACCGAAATGCCCTTGAAATCCAAAGATGCTAGAAATCCTGAATACAAGAAATTACAGGAACAGATATCCTCACTAAATAAGGAATTGACCGCATTAAACGCCAGTATTCCACCTGCCGAAAAAGCCAAAATTGAAAAACGTGTCCAAGATACTGTCATGGGAATACGCACCGAAGAAAGAGCAAAACAAGCGGAAGTGATGGCTCGAGAAAATGAAAAACGAGAAAAAGAGCGACTTGAAAATATCAAGATCGACCAAGCTCGAATCAAGGAAAAAGAACGTCTAGAAAAAGAAACCCAGAAAAAACGAGAAACTGGCCAGGATATTGAACTACTGCGTCTATTCCAAGAAAAGCTCACACTTGACCAAAAACCGGCTGGAGACGAGGCTGACCTCCACGTGCTCGACCAAGTCGAACTTAGTCAGAAAATAAACAGAGCTCTGGCAATTTTCCCCAGAGAAAAAAGAGGGGAAATTCGGAAAATCTATGAAGACCTAGCGAAGACCAAGGATCAGGAAGAACGAGATGGTATGGATTTCTACAAAGTCTTAACAGAAATCAAAAACCCATCAAAAAAACCTGAATATGGCACCCCCGCTCACCGCTTCACGACTGGAAGTACCGCCACAACACGAACCAGAGGAGAGACTCGGACAATGGATACTACTCCAAAGGGCGGGATTGTCGAAGACGATCTCGAAGACTGGTACGATAATACGGACAAAGAAACCCTCGATAAATTTCAAAAAAGCGGACTCGGTGAAAAAATAAAAGATGGTTTTGACAACGCAAAAAATAAATACACCAAAGGAACCAATCGTGCCGAAGCCCCCAAGAGAGAAAGGGCACAATCAAAAGAAGAAAAAGCTTGGGAAACTGTTGGGAAACTTCGCAATGAATTAATCCAAATGAAAGCTGGGGTAGAAAAAATTAAATTTGGCGGTATTTTTGGAGCATTCCAAAATAAGTTTATTTTCGATGGCAGAACTCCTGAAATGACTAAGCCTGGTGAAGTAATCTTGATGGAAGAAGTGACTGACGGGCTCACAATTATTGACCCGAAACCAGAATCGCTGACCAAAATGATCAAAAGATTATCCGAATCCAAAAAACCAAAGGACCAAGAAGATGCCAAGACACTCCAAGCTTACGAAGATAAATATCTAGAAGTAGTCCGCGCCTCAAAAGATTTAATCTAAAAATATACAAAAAACAGTGGACAATCCACTGTTTTTTTGTTGCTTATTTTTTTTCAGCAATTTCCAATTTTAGTTTGGCGATAAATTCGTTTTTTGTCATCTTTATCTGGTCTTTTTCGCCACGCACACGGATCATCCAATCCCCACCCGCCAGCTCTTTATCACCCACGACGATGACATAGGGAATCTTGCGACCAGCTGACTTGCGAATTTTGTTACCCAAAGTCTCATCTGCATCATCTACTTCCACACGAACCCCAGCCCCAGCCAACTCAGCCGCAATCTGACGGGCGCCTTCTACATGCTTCGCAGAGACCGCCGTGAGCATCACTTGCGTCGGTGACATCCAAATCGGAAAAGCGCCGGCATGGTGTTCAATTAAAATTGACAAAAACCGTTCAATCGAGCCCATAATTGCCGCGTGCAACATGACAATTCTTTCTTTTTCACCCTTCTCATTTACACAAGTCAAATCAAACCTCTCTGGCAAATTGCGATCAATCTGTACTGTAGCCACCTGCCATTCTCGACCAAGGGAATCTGTGGCCATGAAATCAACTTTCGGTCCATACATCGCCGCCTCACCTTTGGCTTCGAAATATTCCGCGCCCCTCTCCTTCGCCAATTCTCGCAACTGATTTTCTGTCTTTTCCCAGACATCTTTTGTCCCCAAATACTTTTCGAAATGATCCGGATCATGTAAAGACAGACGAACTTTCAGAGAACTAAATCCAGTGGCTCGGTAAAAAATCTCGATAATATCCCAAATCTTGAACATTTCTTCTTTTACCTGAACCTCACGCAAAAACACATGCGCATCGTCCTGAGTAATACACCGTACACGAGAAAGCCCCGACAACTCGCCCGACTGCTCATCGCGATAAACCATTGTAGTCTCAGCATATCTCTGCGGTAATTCGCGATAGCTCCTCGAAATATGATTATATATCTGCGTATGATGCGGACAATTCATCGGTTTCATAGCAAATTCATGACCTTCGCGCGTCGTGATATGAAACAGCTCCTCCGCGAATTTCTGCCAATGCCCACTGGTCTCATACAACGCTTTTTTGGTGATATGTGGAATTGTCACCCGCTCATAACCCCGCTCTCTACGCAAATCCCAAACATAATCATCCAAGACATTACGCAAGAGCGTACCACGCGGTGTCCAGAGAGCAAGTCCGGGGCCCACCAAATCGGAAAAAGTGAATAAATCTAATTCAACCCCCAATTTCCGGTGATCGCGTTTTTTGGCTTCTTCCAATAAATTCAAATAACTGTCTAATTCGCCTTGCGTCTCGAAACAAATTCCATAAATTCTCTGTAATTGTTTATTGTTTGCGTCTCCGCGCCAATATGCTCCGGCTAGTTTAACCAATTTGAAAACACCCACATCTTTACTCGAGGCAACATGTGGACCACGACAGAGGTCGACGAAATCACCCGTCTCATACACTGAGACATTTTTTGTATCCGTACCCACATCTTGAATTTCCTCCGCGTTCATTTTCGTTGTTCCTTTGGTCTGAATATCCTGCAAAAGGGCAACTTTATAATCCTGTTTGCGTTCAGAAAAATAAGTAATTGCGGTCGCAATATCCATTTCCCGACGAACGAAATTAAGCCCTTTTCCGGACAATTCGTGAGCTTTATCTTCAATGTTCTTCAGGTCTTCTTCCGTAATATTTTGCGGAAAATCGATGTCATAATAAAACCCATTTTCGACTACCGGACCCACCCCAAATTTCGCACCCGGGTATAGCTCCGCCACGGCCGCCGCTACCAGATGAGCACAGGAGTGGCGCATTACTTCGAGATTGTTTTCCATAAAACAAAATTAGTTATTTATTAAACAAAAAACGCCAAACAATTGGCGCCGGGGTCCTATTCACGAACAGCAAGTATCCACGGTAATTTAGTATCTGCAACCAAACCCCCGAGGACGGCCTTGCCGTCCGTAGCTCCGAAGGAGCGAAGGACGGTTCCACCCGAACTTTTTACTTTCTATATCTCTGCACATCGACCTCATGGTCGATCCCTCTCGGGTCCAAAAGCGGTACCATGCAACACTGCTTCGAGGGGAACTCTCAATCACGGCTCCCCCTCCCTGTCGATAATGTTTGCTGGGCTGACTTTTATCATCGTGCAATATCCTAATTATACTTCACCCAATATTTTTGTCAAGATGAACAGAAAAACCAACTAAATCCTGACACCTATTCCACTGTCTTCACAATTACGAAAACATGATCTGGTACATGTGGCACTGTCCTCACCCACACTGGTGAAAACTTCACATCTACCCCGAAAACATGATCCAACGCAAGTAGATACCGCCTAATTTCATCATTACTTTTTCCGAAAAACACTGATTTCTCGAGTTGTTTGGAATCTGGATTTAGCGAAACTAATCCGCTATAACTCACAGTGAGACTAGCTGTACCAGCGACGAGATCATATTTCTCGAGAACTACCGCCGGATTTTCTGAACGAGGCTTGATAATCTCACTATCACTGACCACATGTTTTTGCAAATCAGCGTCCACCTTACCTTTTATTTTTGTCTCATCATAGAGAACGCCAATTATGGTCGCCCGACCATTCATTGTAAATTCTGAAACTTCTTTACCAACTTCAGTGTCTGCGTCCACCACCGACTGGATGACACTGAACACCCCTTTATAATCTGGAAATTTCTTCTGAATTTCTTCCTGACCTTTCGTTTTCAAATCTGCCAGTAATTCTTCTTCCGCTTTTTTCACGTCTGCTTCCGCCAAAATACCGACTTTCCTCTCTCCCCCACGCATTGTTTCAAAACTGCGCGCGTAGATAACTTTTTGTTTATCTTTCGGCAAACCAGGGATAGTAAAGTCCGAAGGACCAATCTCGCTCCCCGCACCTGAAACATCCGCATACACATCCGTAATCGCAGTCCCATTGGCTGGAATAGTGACACGCCCCTTGAGACGATACAGAGTCCCACTAGCCGTGAGGAGACGAGTGGTAGGTATGAGAGCCTGCTCTATGGAGGAATCATTATAGAGGGTCACTTGCCCCATCGCCACACCGACCTCCACTCGACTGCCACTCGGTGAAAATTTCTTGTTTGAAGTGACTGTGGTGGTGACAACAGCGCCAGGAAATTCCGACCCCACCCCTACAAGCAAACTCGTATTGATATCTACCGGCTCTAATTTGCTAGTAATCGTAATCGTCGCCTGCTTGGATGACATGAAAAAAATCGAGCAAAGCAAAATTATGGTAATGATAAGGAAAGCAATCGCCACCGCTCGATAAAAACGAGCTGGTCGTAAATCCGCATAATTTGTTTCTTGATGTCTCGGGGTCATATAAATTAAATTACTCCCAAAAACAGACAGGCAATTTCTATCAACCAATCACGCGCATCACCTCTGCGACCGAGGTAATACCATCAATTGCCTTCAAAATTCCGTCTTGGAACATGGTCACCATGCCATTTTTAATAGCTAAATTATTAATATCATATTCCGACACCTGCCCACTCAAAATAACTTGTTCGACTTCGGGAGTCATCACAAATACTTCATAAATACTCGTTCGTCCTTTATACCCAATACCGTTACAAACCTTACATCCTTTTCCCTCGAAAAATTTAATTTCTTTGCCCTGCAAACGGGCTTTTTCTTTTTCGGGGAGATCAGCAAACGCCTTCTCCACCCGTAATTTTTGTTCCGCACTAGGCTCTACCTCATACCTGCACTCTTTGCAAATTCTTCGCACCAACCTTTGCCCGATCACACAATCGAGTGCCGGCGCAAGCAAAAACGGCTTCACCCCCATAGAGAGGAAGCGTGGAATTGCTCCGGCCGCGCTATTCGTATGAATAGTGGATAGAATCAGGTGACCGGTCAAAGCGCTTTGAATAGCGATCTCAGCAGTCTCAAGGTCGCGGATTTCACCCACCATGGCAATATCCGGATCCTGACGCAAAATCGAACGCAAACCCTTGGCAAAGGTGTAATCTTTTGATCGATCTATTTGGCTCTGGATTACCCCCTCCATTTTGTATTCGACAGGGTCTTCGAGAGTGATGATTTTTACGCCCGGTTTATTGAGAATTTGCATGGCGGCATACATAGTCGTCGTCTTACCGGAGCCAGTCGGACCAGTCGTGATTATCATACCATTGGGGCGTTGAATCTCACGCAACAGGATATCATAAGCTTCGCCACGGAGTCCAACATTTTCGAGAGAAATACCGCTTTTGTTCTGGGGCAGGAGACGTAGCACCACACTCTCTCCATACACACTCGGCATGATGGATACGCGTACATCGATATTTCCGAGAGCCGCCTTTTTGATAGTGAAACGACCATCCTGAGGAGCATCCACAATATTCAATTTCAAAGACGAAATCAATTTGATACGCGAAATTAATTTCGAAGCCATCGCTACCGGCAATTTCATCACATCATGTAAAATACCATCGAGACGATAGCGTATTGCCAAACCCTCTTCTTCTGATTCGAAATGAATATCACTCGCCTCTACTTTCAGAGCACCGCCAATAAGTAAAGTCAAAATCTCAGAAACACTTTTCCCATTCACCAAATTAGCCAATGCTCGAAAATCATCAACTGTCGCTGATACTCTGTCCAAATCCGAAGCTTTGATCTCGATATCTTTGGTAATTGGTTTTACCACTGGCAATGTATCATACAAACGCAATACCCTTTTCAAACTCTTCTCCGAAATGACATAGAGCGAACCCGAAGCATGTGCTCTCTCCTGAACTTCGAACAGGAGCTGTTTCACTTCCTCGACACTCGGATCGAGGGCGCCAATCCTAATCTCGTCTTGCATCGCGAAAAAACAAACCGCTCCGAGACGTTCGGCATCTTCTCGTGGAATCTGGCGGAGAGCTTCGTGACTGACCGGAAATTTCTCGAGATCAATGTGTGGATAGCCGATACTCGCCGCAAACCGCATCGCATCTGTTTCCATTTCTTTGATATTCACATCCGTCATTTTTTTCGAGAACTTCTCCGCCACAGAATCTCTACTAGCACCAACACTGACAGATGGTGTTCTGGCACCAGTGCCCAAATTTCCCTCATCTTCCCCCTTTTTATCTTTCATCAAATTACTGATATTCTGAAAAGGCATAGAAATTATACTTTTTTAATCCCCACCAAGCGAGCAACTTTCGAAACCACACCCTCATTGTGCATTTTCACAAACAAATTACACCAGACAGATGTCGTGAAAATTTGAAACATCGCGATCATAGCAAAAGCTACCGCCATTGCGCACACAGAACCGAAGACCACGCCGAAAAACCAATATATATTACCCGCCAAAACGATAGTGACGAACCACAGAAGAAAGGTGGGGATGATGACCGCCATAATACCCACACACAAAACTATGAGAAATATAATATTCGACAAAAGGACTAATACACCCATCTCGACCGAGACCAACCAATGATCTAAAAATAATTTCCACGCCTCATGAATCGAACGCAAAAAACCATGATTCTCGGCCACCACGTAGGCTGAAGCATAGATCGCGAGAAATGAAATTACCGATCCGATCAAAGTGGCCAGCACAAAAAATACCAAAAAGACTGCTAAATCAAAACCATGCGGATTGAAAATCACCATATACGAACAAATCCCAATAACTGTCGTCAGGACCAAAATCAAAACCTTCTTGACTAAATTTATCGAAAACAGACGCCAAAAATGATTTTGCGAATAGTGCCAAGCCGCCGTCGCGTCAGTGTATTTGCCATAAGCGTGACGAATAGAAGCGGCGATAATACCACCCTGTGACGTGACGGACGCGAACACAAATGCCACAAACAGAAAAACAAAAATCAGAATCACCAAGACGAGCCACACCCACTGCCCGAAGCCGATTTGCAAATTGGCAAAAAAATTCCACAATGCTTCCGGCCACGACAGCCAATTCAAAAGCATAATTCGGCCTTCTCCGGCGTATCCCACACCTGACAAAATATCGACCAGCCCCATCTGCCCGAGAGCGGCGGCGAATAAGCCCAAAATCCACAAATGTTTGTTATTCCAAGCCAAAGACAAACTATCTTTCATGGCTTTACGATAGATTGGTGTTCTCATAGATTTATATTTGGGGATATTATACCATAAATTGCAAATGTTGGCGAAAATCATCCACATAGTAACAGCCTATTATAAAAAACAGCCCGATTTTCAAACGAAAACGGGCTGTTTTTTATTCTTCTACTATTTCACCACCTCTTTTTTATCCTCAATACCATCCCCCATCAACTTACGAAAATCCTCTTGTTCGATGGTTTCTTTTTCGACGAGAACTTTCACGAGTGCGTCCAATTTAGTGCGGTTTTCATTCAATATTTTTTCTGCGGTTTTTTCACCTTCGTGTAAAATGCGAGCGATTTCAGCATCGATCAATTCGGCCGTTTTTTCGGAGTAATTTTTCTTTTCGTGAATTTCTTGAGCGAGGAAAATTAATTCTTCATTTTCACCATAGACGCGCGGGCCGAGCTCGTCACTCATACCGAAACGCACCGCCATACTGGTGGCCAGCTTGGTCGCTTGTTTCAAATCACTTGATGGACCAGTGGACAAATTATCTTTTCCATAAATCATTTTTTCGACCACATAACCACCGAGTGTCATCGCGATTTCATCACGGAATTTCGCGAGGACTTTGTAGCGCACATCACTCTCTGGCATACTGAGTGTGTATCCACCTGCGGTACCACGACCGATGATTGAGACCTTGCGAATTGGATCACAGTTCGGTAAGAAATGTCCGATGATAGCATGACCTGCTTCGTGATACGCTGTCATTTCTTTTTCTTTTTGTGACAAAATACGGGAACGTTTTTCTGGCCCGAGCATTACTTTTTCGATACTTTCGAGCACTTCCATTTCCCCGACTTCTTTCAGCCCGCGACGAACTGCGAGAATCGCCGCTTCATTCAATAAATTTCCCAAATCCGCACCTGAAAAACCAGGGGTGCGTTCGGCCAACTTGCGCAAATCCACACTTTTTGTCAGTGGTTTATTTTTCGCATGAACATGGAGAATTTCCTCACGATCATTGATATCTGGCATATCAATCACAACCCGTCGATCGAAACGACCTGGGCGAAGCAAGGCGGAATCCAATACATCTGGACGATTGGTCGCCGCGATCACGATCACACCGAGGTTTGGTTCGAAACCGTCCATTTCGACGAGAATTTGATTAAGTGTTTGCTCACGTTCATCATGACTGCCACCGAGACCGGCACCACGCTTCCGGCCGACCGCATCGATTTCATCGATGAAAATAATTGCTGGAGCTGCTTTTTTTGCTTTCGCAAATAGATCACGCACGCGCGACGCACCTACACCGACGAACATTTCCACGAACTCCGAGCCGGAAATGTGGAAAAACGGTACTTTGGCTTCACCGGCCACCGCTTTTGCGAGCAACGTCTTACCAGTACCCGGAGCACCCATGAGGAGCACACCTTTTGGAATCTTCGCGCCCATTTGCGCAAATTTTTTCGGATTTTTCAAAAACTCGACCACTTCCATCAATTCTTCTTTCGCTTCGTGCGCACCAGCGACGTCCTTAAATGTTTGTCGATTTTTGTCATCCGCTTTCGCTTGACGAGCCGCACTTTGGCCAAATCCCATCGCCTTATTATTCATCCCCTGAACCTGTCGACTCATGAACCAAATCACGCCGAGGATGAGAAATACTGGCAAAAGAATCGGTAGGATCATACCCATCCAATATTTGAAACCTGTTTCACTTTTCACCTGTACATCGACGAGCTGAAGTTTTTCTGGTTTGACCCCATAATTACTCATGAGTTCCGAGAACGATTGACCAATTTCCTTCTTCACTTCCATTATCTTCGCAGTATCGTCTTTCGGAGTCACTCTGATCATGTCCCCTTCCACACTGATTTCTTTCACTGTTTCCGCATTAATTTCCGTAATAATCTTCTGCACCCCGACCGTCTCCGTCGCCCGAGATTTCGAGGTAGACAGACTCATCACTCCCGCGAGGATGATGAGGGTGAGGAATATCAGACCAAAGTTTTTGAATAGTGATTTCATATGCGTAATTAAGCTAAATTATGGTTAATTTCGAAACCTAATTATACACAAAAAATGGTGGTTTTGTCAACTTTAGCTACTCCCAAAATACAAACTTCTAAATTTTTTAAACACAAAAAAACACCCTCGGACGAACCGAGGGGTGAAGCGAGGCTCATCCGCCGAAGAAACCGATCAGACACATCGATCACCACACCGGACGCAGATTTTTCTCCGGATTGAGTTTGTGTAGAATGACTTCCACGAAATGATAACCACCCAAACCGAGCAAAAGGCACGCATAAAATGCACCAATCGCAGACGCCCAAGGCAAAATGAATTCGACCATCATCTGGATGAACCCCTTCGCAAAGCCCGGCCAACCGAGGGCCCCCAATTGCACAAACCAGTGCACAATTGGATCAAATGCGTATGCGAAATACGCACCCACTGCCCCAGCCGCTGAAATGGCCAATATTGCGAGCCCGGCAAAGAACCCGACGACAACCAAGGCCTCACAAGCCAAATCCTTCCAAATCGGAATTGCCTCTCGAGAAAAGAACCCTATTTTTTGTCCCATTTCCAAACCTCCACACAATTTGGAACAACTATACCAAATAAAAAATAACAAATCAAATCTTATTCCACAACATCTGCCAAATCGCTTTCATCGTGCGTGCGATAGCCACGTCTTCGATGATCACCCCCGCATATGGTTTACGAAAACTAGCAATCGCTACCCATTTATCATAAATATTTATTTCCGTTTCGAATGCTCCCCCACTGACCAATTTCGTCACACGTTTTTGTACTTTATCTTTCGCTTTTACGAGTTGCGCCTTCGGACCATCTTTGGCAATACAATAGAAAGGAATTCCGAGTTTGGTGCGCAGATCTGCCAAATCCCACATGTATTTATCATCCATCGTCTCGAGCATTTTCTCGAAATCGGAATAACCGTAGACCGGCTCCCCCTTTTTCCAAATTTCTTTGTACAAATTTTTCAAACTTTCCGTACCCAAGAAAAATTTAACTTTTGATTTATTGACCGGTTCGCTATACAAGCCACTCAAAAACGGCAATGACTCTTTCAAATCTTTCAATTGTTTTTCAGCCTGCGACACGAGCACTTCTGGATTTCCTGCCTGAATATATACCTTGCCATTTTTTTTGACTTCAAACAACAGCTTTCTCTGTTTCATTTCATCGAGAAAATTATAGATACTCGTCCTCTTCACACCCGATTTTTCCGCCAACTCCTGCATCGTGGCATTACCGAGTTCGAGCGCTGCGAGATACACTCGAGCTTCTTTCTCGTCTAACCCCAACCTCTTTATATCATCCAGCGTATGTTCCATATGTGTATACGATTCGTGTTAATTAAGCCAAATAGTCTATTTGACTATATTTTAGACAATACCAAATTTTTGTTTACTTGTCAAATTATCGCTACATAAAGCCACTATCAACAAATATGTTTAACTTTTCATTTGCACGTGATTATGGTTGACTTTTTGTTAGACTACACCTATAATCAAGTATGATAAATTTTAATTTAATCAAAAAATATGATAACAAAAAAACGACTTTTGGTTTTGCCGGTGTCTGTACTACTCGTCGCCACGTTAGTTGGGTGTTCTAGGATACAAAACAAGGATGTTGCGACAATTGATAATTCTCCAATAAAGATCGGCGTAATCGGACCAATGACAGGAGAGCTCGCCAGTTATGGTGAACAAGCAAAACTAGCAATCGACATAGCGACAGACGAAATTAACAATACTGGTGGAATAAATGGACGCAAACTTGAAACAATTTTCGAAGATGGCCAATGCGATACCAAACCAGCCTTAAACGCGGCGAATAAGCTAATATTCACTGACAAAGTTCCAACGATATTAACACTTTGTTCATCCGAAACGCTCGCTGTCTCGACAATAGCCGAACAAAACAAGACAATTATTCTGTCGTTTTCCTCGACCAACCCAAAAATTACTGAAGCTGGCGACTATATTTTTCGCTTAGCGCCCTCCGACATTTTTCAAGGAAAATTTGCCGCTGACTATACATATACAAAATTAAATAAAAAACGTGTTGCCATAATTTACAACTCCGACACCGAATGGAGTACTGGCGTAAAAGAGCAATTCAAACAAAACTTCATTAAGCTTGGCGGACAAATTGTGGCTGAAGAAGGTGTTCTCTCTGATGCACGCGACTATCGTTCATCATTATTGAAAATCAAAGAATCAAATCCCGACCTCATATATTTTCCAAGTTTGGTAAATTCAACTATCATCGGTCTGAAACAGATAAAAGAAGCTGGAATACAATCGACGATACTCGGAGGCGATGTTTGGGATGACACAAAAATTCCTGAAACTCTCGGTTCGAGTGTCGATGGCATGCGTTTCACCATCATGGCAAACAAGACCTTACCAAGTGATTTCGTCAACAACATGGAAAAAGATCCACACGGAAAAAATATCAATGCCTATTCCCCACGCGCCTACGACGCCGTCCAGGTATTAGCAAAAATTATGCGCGAAGTCGGCACGAATACTGACGCAATCAAGGCGAAGCTATATGCATTGAATGATTATCCAGGCATCGCCGAAAATTACACCATGGACGAGAATGGCGACCTATCGAATACCCAATATACCATTAAGGAATTCCGAGGAGGAAAAATTGTGGAGGTGAAATAGATTATTCTTTGCAATTATCCCAAATCAACTGCCACATGGTAAGCATAGACTCGGCAATTTCTTTATCCTCGATAATCACTCCCATGCGGGATGAAAATGAAAGTAAAGATAATTTATTATCGTAGATCATGATATCGTTTGGCAGCTTGTAGTGTTTGTCATCGAAGAATCTAATGTCACGCAATACTGACTTTCCCTCTTTCTGATATTTCTTGTTTTCTGGCAAGTTTGGTACCAATATTTTTATATTGATTTTGTGTCGAGCACGTCTTTTGACATAATTATTCAAGAAATCCCCACCGATTCCACCAATCAAATTACGCGCATTAACCAATTCATAAATTACTTTTGTTTCGCAGGTCAGAGTGTCCTCGTAGATCGAACGTAAACCTTCAGCTCCTTCGTAGTATTGAATTTTAGGCTGCTGATTTCTTTTGGCCATTAGAGATAACTGTGGCAAATACCCTTTTGCCAAAGTGAGACGCTGTTCCATTTTTTGCACTAGCAAATTTGGCGGGATGACTTGAAACGTTTGCACTTCACCGAAAGTAGCACTCGTCGCGAGACCCTGCAGACGCAAACGCTTCAAAATCTCATAAGTCGTAATACGATTCAGCCCTGCCTGATGCGCAATATCGCTCACACGGCTCTTACCCAATTCGAGCGCGGCCAGATAGACTTGAGCCTCTCTCTCCTGTAAATAAAAATTATCCTTCAATATATCTAACATAATGTTGTAAATAATTATTACAGTATATTATATCAACAGCAATATATCTGTCAATATAGCCCATATTTCAGATACGTAGCTGTTAAAACTATTTACTTAAAAATGCCATTACGCAATAATACGGGCAATTTTAATAAATTGTTTTAACAAATAAACCTATGGACAAGAAAATTCGGGTCGGTATATTCGCCGTCGCAATCATGGTCATCCTATCTGGTTGCGCTCAAACAAATATCGACCAAAGCAAGAAAGAAAACCTAAAAATTGGTGTAGTTGCCCCACTCACAGGAGAGATGGCGACTTGGGGTGAAAGTGTACGTGGTGGGGCAGAAATTGCTGTCGACGAGATCAACAGCACGGGTGGGGTCAATGGTCAGAAAATTGATTTGATTTTCGAAGATAATTTCGCCTGTGATAAAACCGCCTCCGTAAACGCAATCAACAAATTAATTAAAATGAATAATTCAAAAATTAATCTAATGACGTGTTCCGGCGCCGTTCTCGCCACCGCACCCATCACCGAACAAGCCAAAACCATCATGATGGTACCGGGCGGATCTACAGCCGCAATCGCCGAAGCTGGCGACTATGTTTTCCGTACCACAATTTCCGACGATATCCAAGCCAAAAATTTAAGTAAATTTATTGCGGACTCAATGAAAATAAAACGGATAGCCATAATTTATGTAAATAATGATTACGGAGTAGGATTTTTCAATAACCTTTCAACAGAGATTTCTACCAATGGTGGCCAAATTGTAAAATCTGAAAAATATTCACCCGAAGATACTGAATTCCGCACACAACTCACAAATATCAAAAACACCTCACCAGACGCCCTCATAATCATCTGCTACGGCAAAGAGGGCGGGACTATTGCGAAGCAAGCACGAGAATTAGGCATTCGCGTTCAGTTAATTGGTACGGATAATTTCGGTACAAACGAAGTCGCAACTGCTGGCGGACAAGCAGTTGACGGAGCCATATTCTCTACCGAAGGAATTGATATGGAACAGCCACGTACTAAACACTTAATCGATGCCTACACGCAGAAATATAATCACGTGCCACCGGTGGATTATGTTGTCGCGGACACTTATGACGCTATTCGCCTTTTGGCTGACGCAATTTCGGCGCGTGGATACAATCCTGACGGCATTAAAGATTACCTATACGGAGTGAAAGACTACGCCGGTGCAAGCGGTGTCATCACCATGAATTCGAACGGTGACGCTTTCAAACCGACACAAATTCGCCAAATTAGAAATGGAAAATTAGTGAATTATCAAAATTAGCAGTAATTATGTTTGCCCAAATACTCACCAACAGTCTCATAGCTGGATCAGTGTATGCCATCATGGCGATAAGTTTTTCACTGGTATATTCCAGTACAAAATTTTTCAACATGGCCCATGGCATGATCGCAGTAGTTGGTGGGTATTTGGTGTTGACTCTGACCAAACTTCTCGGTCTAGGTGCGATACCAAGTATCATACTCGGTATTATTAGCACTGGTTTGTGTGGCGTCATAATTCATTTCATTGTTTTTGAGCCTCTCAAAAAAAGACAGTCTTCGAGCACGACGCTCCTCGTCGCCTCGCTCGGTGTCATGATAATTATTCAAGCGATTATTTCGATTCTGTTCACCAGTCAATTCAAAACACTGGGAGCAAATTACAATCTCGGCAATATCTATACAATTGCCAGCGCGACTTTTACTGAAATCAACCTCGTGACAATTATTTCCGCATTAAGCATTTTCGCTTTTTTGATTATCATTTTCAAATACACCCGTTTCGGAAAAATTGTGCGCGCTCTGAATGACAGCGAAGAAGTCGCCACAATCGTTGGGATCGACACAAAGAAAACAATTCGATATTTGATATTCATTGGTTCAGCAATTGCTGGTGTCGCAGGTATTTTGACCGGATACGACACCGGTCTCGAACCGACAATGGGGATGCGCCTCCTTCTGAAAGGAATTGTCGCGACAATTATTGGAGGAACAAACAGTCTCGGCGGTGCGCTGATCGGGGCATATTTTTTGGCATCGGTGGAAAATTTTGGAATTTGGAAATTGAGCGGAGAATGGAAAGATGCAATCGCCCTCGGCCTACTCATCATATTTTTGGTATTCCGACCACGGGGAATAATTAGAAAATAGTATGGAATATCTCATTCACATTGCCATTATTATTTCGATATATTCCATACTGAGCCTCGGGCTGAATTTGATACTCGGATACACTGGCCAACTCTCGCTCACACACGCGGCATTTTTTGGTATTGGGGCCTATGCCATCGCCATCGGCGAGACGAAATTTCACCTGAATTTTTTCCTTGCTTTACTAATTGGAATTGTAGTCGCTGGTCTGCTGGCCATCATAATCGGTATATTTTTGGGACGGTTTCGACGCGATATTTATGCACTCGCGTCTCTCGGTACAAACGTCATCCTATTTAGTATATTTTTGAATTGGACGAATCTGACGAGAGGTCCACTCGGAATTCCCGGAATCCGTCGACCGGAAATATTTGGTTTCATTTTTCAATCAAATTTTTCTTTCCTCTTGCTCTGTGCATTTTTCTCATACCTGACATATACAATTCTTCACCGGCTCCTGAAAACACCTTTCGGACTCACCCTGAAAGCCATTCGTGAAGACGAAGATGTTCTATCCTCTTTCGGGTACAAAGTGAAAACAATCAAAACAACCGCCTTCGTCATCAGTGCGATCTTCACGGCGATAGCTGGTAGGTTACTCGCTTCATACATTACATTTATCGACCCATCGACATTCGATTTCAATGAATCCATATACTTTCTTTCCGTGGTAATTATTGGCGGGCTCGCGGATTTACGAGGCTCAATTCTCGGCACAATAATTTTGGTCATCCTGCCTGAAGCATTACGATTTCTCGGTCTTCCGAGCGATCTCGCGGCGAATTTACGGCAAATATTATATGGACTCGCACTGATTATGATGATACTATTCCGCCCCCAAGGTTTTCTCGGAAAATACAAGATGTAATCTTTTTATGAACGCATTGACTACCACAAAACTGACAAAACATTTCGCCGGGACAAAAGCCTTGGACGAATTGTGTTTGGAATTTGAACATAGGAAAATTACCGGGCTAATTGGTCCAAACGGTTCAGGGAAAACAACATTAATCAATATTATTTCAAACTTTTTACAGGCCGATTCTGGAGAATACACAATTCATGAAGATGCCAAACTAAATTCCGACCTATCTCAGACAAATCAACCAAAATTTTCACGCACCTTCCAAAATGTGCGACTATTTGATCAAATGACCGTGCTCGACAATATCATTCTCGTTTTGAATGACAAAAATTTTACAAATTTATTTGTAAATGATAACCGACTCGAAAAGAAAGCCACAAACATTCTCAAAAAAATTGGACTCCGTGAAAGCGCTCACAAATTGGCGGGTGAATTATCATACGGACAGCGGAAACTTCTCGAAATTGGACGCGTTTTGGCGAGCAATTCACAACTAATCCTACTTGACGAACCGTTCGCCGGTCTATTTCCACAAATGATTGAAACAGTAAAAAAGCATATTAATACACTCAAACTGCACGGAAAAACTGTCATTCTAATAGAACACAATATCCAGTTGATCAGAGAACTATGTGACCGAGTCACAGTACTCAATTGTGGGAAATCGCTTGCCAGTGGCGAGACGACTACCACACTGTCTCAACCAGAAGTATTAGGAGCCTATCTCGGGAAATAGTATGACAAATCACATTCTACAAATTGATCAAGTATCAGTAAACTACGGTGGAGTAAAGGCGCTAGATCGTGCCACCCTGAACTTGTACGAAGGTGAAATTATTACTCTGATCGGTCCAAACGGCGCGGGAAAATCTACGATTTTGAAGGCTTTTTTTGGTCTGACGAAAATTGCCAGTGGTCAAATTATTTGGTGTGACGAACCAATGACACCAACACCAATCGAAATGTCTAATCGCGGAATTGTATATGTACCACAAGGGCGTCGAGTATTCGATAGTCTGACCGTGAAGGAAAATATCGAAATCAGCGTACTTCACAATACTTCTAAAAAGGAAATTCAAAAAAGACTATTCGAGATTTATCAAATGTTCCCATTGCTCCAAAACAAACAACACTCCCTTGCCGGACGATTATCTGGTGGCGAGCAACAAATGGTCGCCATGGCGCGAGCTCTAATTACTCGCCCGAAAGTACTCCTGCTCGACGAACCCTCGCTCGGTCTAGCTCCAAAAGTAATGAAGGAAATATTTGAAAAAATTAAAGAGGTCAATTCAAAATTAAATATTTCCATTATTCTCGTCGAACACAATTTCAAATCAGCACTCTCAATCACCGATCGCATTTACATTCTCGACAAAGGTCGAATAATTTCTGACGTCTATAAAAATGAGATAAGTAATGCCCTACTTGAAAAGATTTTTTTGGGTAAATAAAAAAACCACCTCAACTTCTCAGTATATTGGTGGAATGACACAACCAGAAAAAATGTCGAACAGCGCCCACAAAATTCGACCTACTCTGCCCCTCCGTGAGGCACGAAGAGTCCTTCGGGGGCTTCTGTGATCATACACTTGGCGCCTCCACGGCCAACGAATGATCCTTCAAATTCTCCAGTCCAGAGAGATCCCTCACGCCGAAACTTGTAGTGAATCACATCGTCGCGATCTTCATAGCGCTTAGTGAAACTCACCACATCGGATGAGATCCTCACATCGCTGAGAAGAGAATAACCCCAATCATCGTTCATCTCTCCGACCATACCACCAAGCGAACCCTCCTCATCCGGGAAAATAATGCCGGCAAACATAAAACGGCACAGACCACTGTGAACAACGGCCACCGCTTCGCCGTGTTCGTCAAGCTCAGCATCAAGCCCCATTCTAAACTGAAAAAAGAAACCCTGAATTAAAAAACTTGACATGGAACCACCTCACAATAATAAGTAGTCGACCCAAAGAACACCCCCATTTTATACCTCACCCCGAGACAAAAGTCAATGATCCATACTCAACAAAAAAGACCGCCTTCTCAGACGATCTTTCTTGTTTAATTTCGAATTATTCCGCTTTCACTTCCTCTTCTTTTTTCTCTTCCTTGACTTCTTCAGTTTTTTCTTCAGAAGTTTCATCTTTCTTACTCTCTTTTCGTTTCGCCTTTCCTTTCACGCCTTCGAGTTTCAGACCGAGACGGTGTTCAGATGGTTCGATTGAGACAATTTCGAACTTGTAGGCTTGTCCGATCGTGAATTTCTCTGCCAATTTCTTCACATCAGTGATCGGCTCATCAGATAATTCGGAGACATGCGCGAGGCCATGAATATCGTTGTCCAATTTGACCATGAGACCAAACGGTTCGACTTTGTGCACTTCGCCTTCGACGATCTGACCGATCTTGTAGGTGTCTTTTACCTTTTTCCATGGATCATCGACGAGACGTTTGATGGAGAGATAAATTTTTGATTTATTGAGGTCGATAATTTGGGCTTTCACATTCTGACCGACTTTGAGAGCATCTTTCGGATGATCAATTCTCTGCCAGACGATTTCAGAAATATGGACGAGGCCTTCGAGACCTTCACCAAATTTGATGAAAGCACCAAACGATGTGAGTGCACTGACTTCACCCTCTACTGTATCGCCGACTTTGTATGAATCGAGGACAGCTTTCTGCTCATCTTCCCAAACTTCTTTCTCAGAAACAATCAATTTGTCATCTTTTTCACCAACATCAATCAATTTAACTTGTAATTCTTTACCAACCAAACCCTTCAGGTGCTCCAAGATGCGATTTTTGTCGCCGCCCGGGACTCGAGGATAGTGCTCTGGTGAGAGCTGTGACACGGGCATGAAACCCATGAGGGCGTCCACCTGCATCATGAGACCACCTTTGTTGGCATCAATAATTTTGGCTGGAATCGTGATTCCATCTTTCATCCAAGTGCGAGCGCGCTCCCAAACCAATTGGTGACCGGCCACGCGGAATGAAAGTTCCATTTCGCCATTTTCGTTTTCTTGTTCCATGACTGTCGCTTCTACCTCGTCGCCAATTTTCAAATTAGCAAATTCGCGAGATTCAGCGAACATTTCTTTGCCACGCACTACACCAGTCGTGAGACCGTTGATGTCCAATCGAACTTCACCGTTAGTGCATGAAATTACTTTACCTTTTACCAAATCTCCGACTTTCGGAATCTTGGTGACAAAATCTTTGAAAAGTACGGCAAAAGCCTGCTTGTCGTCCTTTTTGATATCATCTTTCATAAAAAATGATTTCAACCCGCTCGATGACGTAGTCAATCGGCAAGTTCTCCGCTAAATTACGGAGATAAATAATATAAATGACCCTAAATAGGGTACGCCGATGAGTATATCACGCCTTTCAGGTTTTGGCAAGAGCGTATACCCACATCTCTGTGGAGATTTTTCCTTGCCAAAAAAGACGATAAAATGTATAATATGGCCGACATAAAAACAAAAATATGCATATCACCTGGATGGGCAATACCGGCATCAAAATACAAGCCAAACCGCTCGCTGAAGACGTGTTCGTGGTAATAGACCCATACAAGACGACTACCGGTGTCTTCGCCCGTAGCGCCACTGCCCATATTGCCCTATACACTCGAGGTTCCGAGGAGTCCATCACTATTTCCGGCGACCCTTTCATACTAGAAACTGCTGGAGAGGTGGAAGTGAAGGACATACTGGTCAATTCTGTAGCGGGAGACGAACCCGGCAAATATGCTATCCGTATTGACAGTGAACAACTCAGTCTCGGACATCTCGGCATGATCAAAAAACCCCTCAACGAAATGCAAATTTCCGCCCTTTCTGGTGTTGATGTGCTTTTCGTACCAGTCGGCGGAGGAGACACCTATGACCCCGAAGAGGCTGTGAAAGCCATAAACGAGCTCGAACCACGCATCGTGATACCGATGGCCTACCAGAGTGATGTGGCGCCGAAAGCCCTACCTGTCACCAATTTCCTACGCGAAATGGGTGCCGCCAATACCGAACCGGAAAAGAAAGCAATTATCCGTAAAAAGGACTTACCACAAGAAGATACGAAAGTAATCGTGCTCGCCAAAGAATAGAAAATATGCCTGTCAAAAAGAAAGCTCACAAAAAATCAAAAGGCGGAAGAAAATTACGCGCTGATATGCGTGCCGCCGTCGATCAAATCCCTGCCCTCCTCGCCGCTGAATCCGAAATACGAGGAAATACCCGGCAAGACGACGATATCGTCAAATACGAAGAGTCTGTCAAACCGACGGCTGGCATTCCGAAATACGATGAGAACATTCACAACGGTAAAATGATCTGGCTCTGGGGAGCTGTTTCCGTGTTCACAATTCTCGTCGCTGTGATGTGGTTCCTGAACACCCGCCTGACCATCAAAAAATACACCAGTTCGAGCTTCAACCCACTCACAAATTCACAGACTGAAATCGAATTAATCAAAAAAACCTTAAAATCATCCGATCTACAAAATGCTCTATCAAAAGTCCGTGTGAGTAATGCTGATCTCGAAATCTCCGAAGCCTTGAAAAAAGAAATTCCTGAAATTCTCTCCAATTTCATGTCGAGTACCCATATTTCCGCGATTGCCACAAGCACCTCCTCGACAACTGAACTGACCGTGACCACCTCCACGACCAACACCTCCAGCTCGACTGAAAAAATCGACAAAACAACAAACTTCCCTATTTCGGCTGATACGTCATCGACCACACCTTCACTATAAAATCAAAATAAATATTTATGAACAAAGAAAAACCGCCTGTCCAATCAACCCTACCCACCGATGCGGTCGGAAAAATCGAACCAGTGCAACTCGTGGATGAAATGCGCACCTCATATTTGGATTATGCGATGAGTGTGATCGTCTCGCGCGCCCTGCCTGATGTCCGTGATGGCCTGAAGCCTGTCCACCGTCGTATTCTCTATGCGATGTGGAATATCGGCTTGCGCCACAGTGGTAAATTCCGCAAATCCGCCCACGTCGTCGGTGAAGTGATGGCCAAATACCACCCACACGGTGACGCCGCCATTTATGATTCGATGGTACGTATGGCACAGGATTTCTCCATGCGTAAAACACTTGTTTCCGGCCAAGGTAACTTCGGCTCTATGGATGGAGATTCTGCCGCCGCTATGCGCTATACCGAAGCGAAATTGTCCGCAATCGCCGAAGAGATGCTCTACGATATCGACAAAGATACCGTGAATTTCGCTCCGACCTACGATGGCTCGCACCGCGAACCGAAGATTCTCCCCTCGAAATTACCGAACCTGCTCCTGAACGGCACTATGGGTATCGCTGTCGGCATGGCGACCAATATCCCACCTCATAATTTGAGTGAAGTCTGCAATGCGACAATCGCTCTCATCGACAATCCGAAGGTGACCATCGAAGAACTGGCCGAAATTGTGAAAGGTCCGGATTTCCCAACCGGTGGTATTATTTACAACAAAAATGACATCGCGGCGACTTATGCGACTGGTAAAGGCGGCATCATCATTCGGGCGAAGACAGATATTCAGGAGATGAAAAACGGTCTTTTCCGCATCCTCGTAGAAGAGGTCCCCTACCAAGTAAATAAATCAGTCTTGATCGAAAGGATTGCTGAACTTGTCCAAGAGAAAAAATTAGAAGGCATCAAAGATCTACGCGACGAATCAAACAAAGAAGGCGTGCGCATCGTGATTGAACTCAAAAAAGACGCTTATCCGAAAAAAGTTCTGAACAATCTGTTCCAGATGACCGACCTCCAGACCACATTCCACGTGAACATGCTCGCCCTCGTGGATGGCATCCAACCACGCGTTTTGAATTTGAAAGGTATCCTCGAAGAGCATATCAAACATCGTCAAGAAATTATCCGCCGTCGCACCGAATTCGAACTCGAAAAAGCCAAAGATCGCGCTCATATCCTCGAAGGTTTGAAGAAGGCTCTAGACAAGATTGACGCCGTCATCGAGACAATCCGCAAATCCAAAGACAAAGACGAGGCCAAAATAAACTTGATGAAGAAATTTGGCTTTTCCGAAAAACAAACTGTTGCTATTCTCGAAATGCGTTTGCAACAGCTCGCCAATTTGGAAAGACAAAAAGTCGAAGACGAATTGAAAGAGAAAAAAAGAATGATCGAAGAATTCGAATCAATCCTCGCTAATCCGAAAAAAATTCTCGCTATCATCAAAAAGGAAATTCAAGAAGTTGTAGAAAAATATGGCGATGAACGTCGCACCAAAGTGATCGCGACCGGTATCAAAGATTTCAATATCGAAGATCTCATCCCGAACGAAGCTACCATAATCGTGACATCGAAGGATGGCTATATCAAACGATTACCACCAGACACTTTCCGCACCCAGAGTCGCGGCGGTAAAGGTGTCATCGGTCTCGCGACCAAAGAAGAAGATGCCGTGGATCAGCTCATCTCTACGAATACCCACGACAATTTACTATTCTTCACCAACCGAGGACGAGTGTTCCAACTACGAGCCTATGAAGTACCAGCGGCGACGCGCACTTCGAAAGGACAGGCAATCGTGAACTTCCTCCAACTCGCACCGAATGAAAAAATGTCAGCCATTCTCTCGGTCGAAGATGTCAACATGTACAAATTCCTCGTCATGGTGACAAGCGGTGGTACTATCAAAAAGACCGCAATAAAGGACTTCGAAAATGTTCGCCGCTCCGGTCTAATTGCGTTAAAATTAAAACCGGATGACATGCTCGAATGGGTTCGCCCATCGACCGGCAAAGATGATATCATGATCACGACTCGTGATGGTCAGGCGATTCGTTTCAAAGAAGCAAATGTTCGTCCAATGGGCCGTACCGCCGCTGGTGTGCGTGGCATGCGTCTCAAATCTAATGATCGAGTAGTCGGAATGGAAATCGTAGATCCGGAATTGGTAAAGAAAGACCTGCTCGAACTACTCGTGATCTCTGAAAATGGCTTGGGCAAGAAGACTCTAATTAATGAATACAAGGTACAAGGACGCGGCGGCTCTGGTATCCGCACCATGTCGATCACCGAGAAGACCGGCCCGCTCATGGAAGCGCGCGTGATCAACAATACCGAAGAACAAGACCTCATGATCATCTCGAAAAAAGGCCAAGTAATCCGTCTTCCACTCAAAACAGTCTCATCTCTCGGCCGATCTACTCAGGGAGTACGTGTGATGAGATTCAAAGAAGACGGCGATTCGGTGGCAGGTGTGGCGCTTATCTAAACCGATTTTACTTACAAAAAACACCAGCTGAAAAGTTGGTGTTTTTCATATATTAAATAATTTTACTTCTTTCCCAACATTTTCAAAGCCTCTTTCACAATCCTACCGCTATCCACCTCTTTATCCTTAATATTTTGTAGGGCTTCACGAATCTCATCCTGGCTATATCCTAGCGACTCGAGTGCATCAGCCGCGTCTCCGAGCGCCCCAGCGCCAAATACGGCCCCACCCGCACTTCCCCAAGCTACCATTTTCGACTTCAATTCGACGACCGCACGCTCTGCCGTCTTTTTGCCAATCCCAGATACTCGTGTCAAATAGGCCACATCTCCCCGTCCGATAGCCGCCGCAATTTCACTGACTTCGCCTAATTCCAAAATATGCATGGCTGTTTTTGGCCCAATACCGCTCACACTGACCAATTTCAAAAACAACTCTCTCTCATCGGTCGATCCAAATCCATATAGTTCAAAAGCAGTCTCACGCACCGCGAGAAAAGTTGACAGTGTCAATTCAACACCGACCGCCACACGCGCAATCATCCCCGTCGTCACATAGACCTCATACCCTACTCCACCAGATGTCTCCACGATAATTGTCGAAGACAAGCTTTTGCCAATAATTTTTCCCTTGATTGAAGCTATCATATGCGCACATTATACAAAACAAAACAGCCCCGGTCAAAGGGCTGTTTCGAATTGATCAAATTAACAAGACAATTGAGCTTCAACTTCGGCGGCGAAATCGTTTGATTTCTTCGCCATGCCCTCACCCAATTCAAATCTTACAAAGCGTCGAACTGACATTTTTTCCCCTGTTTCCGCACTTTTTTCGGTGATTAACTGGGAGATTGTTTTTTCTTCGTCTTTGATGAACGGCTGTTCGAGCAAACATACTTCTGAATAATATCGCGACATTTTACCTTCAATAATTTTGTCAATCATGTTGGCTGGCTTGCCCTCTGCCTCGAGCTGAGCGCGATAAACGGATTTTTCTTTCTCCATATCCTCCGCCGTCACTTCTTCTTTCGCGAGATATTTCGGATTCATGGCGGCAATATGCATGCCAATATCATTCACAAGACTTCTGAATGCATCCGTACCAGCCACGAAATCAGTTTCACAATTAACTTCGAGAAGTACACCGATTTTACCACCAGCATGAATATAGCTTGCGACGAGCCCTTCGGCGGCAATTTTCTCGGCACGTTTGGCCGCTTTGGCAATGCCTTTTTTACGCAAAGCATCGGCGGCTTTTTCCATGTCGCCACCGACTTCATCTAGCGCGTTTTTGCAGTCCATCATACCAGCGCCGGTCATGGCGCGGAGTTTGGCCACATCTTGTGCGGTAATTGCCATATGTTTTGAAAGAGATTAAAAAATGAAATTACGCTGAGATTATTTACTTTGTCGGCTGACATTTTCCGTATTTTTTCTCTTGAATTCCTCCCGACCTTCTTTGATCGCGGCCGAGATGAGACCCGAAATCATCCGAATCGAATTGACGGCATCGTCATTCGCTGGGATGAAATGCTCTGCCAAATCCGGATTGGAATTGGTGTCACAGACTGCGATGATCGGTACATTCATCCTCTGTGCTTCGAGCATAGCGGTCTTCTCCCGCTGGAGAGCTGGGATGAAGAGAGCGTCTGGCATGCGTTCGAGTTTTGTCAAACCGACGAGAGTTGTGTCCATTTTATCTAATTGTTTTTGAATTTCAAGTCTTTCTTTTTTACTATATCTCTCGAATTCACCGGTCGCTTGTTTGTCTTTCCAATCAATATAGCGACGGATCAATTTCTTCATTTCTGAATAATTCGTAAGCATTCCACCGAGCCAACGTTCGACGAGATATGGCATATCACAATCGATGGCGGCTTGCTTCACAATTTCTTTGGCCTGTGGTTTGGTCGTCACGAACATGATGACCTTGCCTTCAGCGGCCATTTTCTTCACGGCGGCGAGAGTTTCTTCCAATTTTTCCTGAGTTTTCTCGAGATCGATGATGTGGACACCATTACGATCTGTGTAGATGTATGGTTTCATTTTCGGATGCCAACGAGACACCTGATGTCCGAAGTGCATACCGGCCTGAAGCATCTCCAAAAGAGATGGAATTTTCATATTTTTTCCTTTTACCTCTTACCATATTCCCTGTCGGTGACGACGAGGAGGAAAAACACCGGGAACCCGGAGATGGTAATGAGAGTTATAATGTGGCGTATTTTAAGCCAAAAACCAAGTTTTGTCAAGAAGCAAGGTTTTTGGCTAATTCTAGCCATACTTTTGCGAATATACTTTTTTTAGTTTTTTTGTGGTATAATGCAAAAAGAAATTAGTTTGAATGCCGAGGCTCAAATTACAAATGTCTAATATCAAAAATACTGAATTGGAATTTGAGCTTTGTCATTTGAAATTATAATCAATATGCCTGTCAAAACAAAAAAAGAATTCGAACGCGTACGATCGATTTTCTTTTTCTCTCTAATTATCATACTCGGGATTGGACTGCTTTATCTAATTCGACCGTTTCTATATCCGATTTTTTGGGCGGTCATCTTGGCAATCTTATTTTATCCGCTGTATGAACTGATGTTGAAACTGGCTAAATTCCCCAGCATTGCTTCGGTTCTATCCGTCATATCAGTCATTGCGATTTTAGTTGTCCCGTTATTCTTTATTGGCGTCCTGGTGGCACGCGAATCTGTGAATATATATACCGAAGCTACGATGACAGACTGGCAGGGCCACCTGTATTCAGTGACAGAAAAATTAAATTCCACACCGCTCGGACCATACTTAGAAAAATTTTCGACAAATAGTTCCGACTTTGCCGCGCAAGTGACCAAAACCGTTGTTGATTTCCTTATTGAGAACTTGGCGCCAATTACCCAAAATTCCATCAGTTTTTTCGCAATGGTTTTCCTCATGCTCTACACTCTTTATTATTTTTTCAAAGACGGACCACGCATGCTCCGCCGTGTCATGCACCTCTCCCCACTCGGAGATCGATATGAACAAATGCTTTACGATCGTTTCACTTCGACCGCCCGCGCCACCCTGAAAGGGACATTCATCGTTGGCACAATTCAAGGCACATTAGCTGGAATCCTGTTCTTCATTGTTGGTGTCAAAGGCGCTTTGATTTGGAGTATCATTATGATCGCCTGTTCTATTATTCCTGCTCTCGGACCTTTCATTGTCTGGTTGCCGATGGGCATTGTTCTACTCATCACCGGACAATACTGGCAGGGCGCTACCGTGTTGATCGTCGGCTCAACTCTGATTAGTATGATAGATAACATCCTACGCCCAATTTTAGTTGGCAAAGATACCCAGCTCCACCCCCTCGTAGTTTTGTTTTCAACACTCGGCGGCATATTGCTTTTCGATATTTCTGGTTTCGTGATTGGACCGGTCATCGCCGCGCTCTTCACAGCAATCATGTCGATTTACGACTCACATTATTCGACCGAATTAAAACAAAACTAATTTCCTGTCATCAAAAAATCTCCCCGAGAATGGGGAGATTTTTTACTATTTTTTCTTGGCTTTCTTTTTTTCTCTTTTTTGTTGCGCATTATTGCCTTTTGCCATAGGACACTACACTTAAAAATTAATAGGCTTGTTTTCAATTTGAATAAAACGCTACCACTTTATTTCTCCAATGTTTTTACTTTTCAAAAACTCATTACATTTCGAGAAATGTCTACACCCCAAAAACCCTGCGTAAGCCGATAGCGGAGATGGATGCGGCGCTTCCAAAACAAGATGTTTCTCTGCATCAATCAAAACTTTTTTACCACGCGCATAATTACCCCACAGCATAAACACAACATGATCGCGTTTATCAGAAATCGTTTTTATGACCGTGTCGGTAAATTCCTCCCAACCACGACCACGATGTGAGGCGGGAGTGTGAGCAATAACTGTCAAAATTGCGTTCAGTAAAAAAACGCCCTGCTGACCCCAATTTTCCAAATTGCCGTTAGCGTAGTCCTTTTTTATATTCAAATCTTTTTCAATTTCTTTGTAAATATTCACGAGTGACGGAGGTACCGGTACACCTTTCGGCACCGAAAAACACAAACCATGCGCTTGACCTATGCCATGATACGGATCTTGGCCCAGAATCACCACTTTCACATCCGAAAAAGGCGTGAGCCAAAAAGCATGAAATACATCCCGCGGTTTCGGAAATATTGATTTCGTGCAATATTCGCCCCGCACAAAATCAGTCAAACGAGCAAAAGAATCTGTCTCGAAATATCCAGATAAAACTTCCTTCCACTCCGGTTCAATATCTATTTTTTTCGACATATGACAATATAAATGTTATCACAAGCGTTAATAATATTCAATATCAAAAAAAGCCGCCTCACGAATGAGACGGCCAAACCAAAATGAATCCACACACTTATTCGACGTTCCTTTCTTTCCAATAATTGAACGCCCGTTCCAAATCCGCCACGAACCGGGCGAGATGATCTTCGGTGTGGTGCGGCATGATACAGAATTTGAAGACCGAACTACAACAACTGTTCGGATCTTCCGGATCGTTGGGGACACTATCACTCCGCAGATGGTAGTCTTCGAGGAAGCCCTCCATTTCATCCTCTGGCTCTCTACCTTCGGCCGCGCTATGATTCTCGAGCAAGTAGGCTGGAATTCCTCCATCTTCAATGTCGATAATCATCGGCGCGAAATTCACCCAAGGCGAGCTGGCGAGAATACGAACCCAGGAGAAGTTTTTCTTCGACACCAAGTCGATGAATTTGTCCCTCATTTTCAGGCAACGCCGGACGTATTCCCGCTGTTCCTCAATTCCCCCATTGGTGAATTGATGCAAGGCCAAAACAGGAGCGAGGCAGGAGCGCGAACCGGAAATGGTGTCATCCTCGTTGCCACGCACATAATTCACCTTGCGTGCTACGAAAGACATGAGACCTTTCCGACAGAGGAATACTCCTCCGGGGTACGGCAAACGCCCCATCTTGTCACCATCCACCGCAATCGACATTACTTCTGGAACCTGAAATGCCGTTTCGTACTCTGGCGCCACAAAAGGTACAGTGAAGCCAGCAAAACTGGCATCAACATGGAGATAGAAATGCGCGCCAGTAGTCTTCTCCATTTCTCGGATGAAATCACCGATCCCTCTGATAGGGTCAATCGATCCCATTACACATGTCCCGACTGTCGCGACGATCAGAAATCTCCGAAATCCCTCGTCGTACTTGCGCCAGAACATCTTCTTCAGACTGGTAATCGACATTTCACCATTGGTCATGCCACCGGAAATGCCATTGGCGTCGCCCTTCGAACTCAGGCCGACCAAATTCAACCCGCGCCCCATGACACCAGGCATGAAAATGTGAGACTTGCCGCACCTCACACATTGGCCCCACTGATGATGACCAATATCGAGCATCTCAACAGCTTTCGCTATCGAGTAATGCACGAGCGGGGTCGCGAACACTACGGTGCCTCTACCCACGGGGTCTTGGCACTTGCGCAGATACTCTCTGCCAATCCACAAACCCTCTATATTGGCTTCTGTGCCACCGCCACAGAAATACCCATCAACTTGATCCGGAGAATCAATCCCAAGCACGGAAGCAATCATGCGAATCGCCCGCGCTTCAATCGCCTGGACAGATTCGAAACCGCCTTCGCCATCGCGCCCATGCGTATGAGAACCGATAGCGTTGATGTGTTTGATGAGCAGACCAGCGGCGATTTCTCTGACACTCTCCGGAAGTGGAGTCCCTGGATAGCACATTGGCGGGCGTTGCGCCGTGTAGGGCGAAGAAATGTTTCCCAAATCGAGTTTAGTTCCCTTTTCTGGCCAACGCCAATTTCCTCTGTTACCCTTCTTTTTTCCTTGTCTCATTTTGTACCTCCTCTAGCTAATAGCTTGGAACTCCAGCCAAAGATTTGGCCTCAGTCACTGTTTCTGAAATTCGACTCCTCGCCCTGATACCGCCTTCATGTAGAATCTCTTCTACGAAACCAGCGGGTTTGGCAGAGAAGTCTGCTCGACGCTCCTGCAAAGGCCACAGGATTTCATTGACATGCCCGATCACAACCCTTTTGCAATCCGCACACCCGATATGGGCACCGAGACAACCCTGGCATACCCACGCTAATTCATCCTGCGTGCTGAGCAGTTGATGAAATAGGTAGATATTACAGTCAGCTGGATTACCTGGATCGGTACGTCGGACTCTTTTGGGGTCAGTCGGAGCCGTGAGAATTTTCTTCTCCACGATCTTTGGTGGGTCGCTGAGGAATATTGCCCCGCTTTCCTCGCTCTTACCCATCTTGCCACTCTTGTCTAGACCCGGCACACGGATACCTTCGCCCTCCAGAAGTTCTGGGATGGGGAAAGTTTCACCGTATAAATTATTGAAACGCCGAGCCAAATCGCGAGCCAGTTCCACATGGGGGTGCTGATCCTGACCCACAGGCACCAGATTGGCCCGTGGTCCGAGAATGTCCGCCGCCATAAGCACTGGATAGGTCAGAAGACCGGCATTATCTGAACCGCCCCTGCCCTCAAGTTGGTCCTTTTTCTCCTTGAAGTGAGGCATAGAGGCGATTGCATTCACCGGCGTGATACAGGCCAGAAGCCAAGCCAATTCGGTCGTCTCCGGGACGCTCGACTGAGCGTAAATCGTCGCCACACCAGGATCGAGACCGGCCGCCAAATAGTCGAGTACGATCTCTCGCAGATCATGCCTCATTGCGTTCGGGTCAGTCCTCGTCGTGAGGGTGTGGAGATTAGCGATGAAATAGAAGCAGTTGTTTTTCGGATCAAGACTCAACTCAACAAAATTCTTGATTGCCCCGAGGTAATTCCCCAGATGCATTTTGCCCGTAGCCCTGATCCCAGACAGAATTACTCGCTTTTCACCAATGTTTTCCATGAAAACTCCTTCTTTTTGCATGTAAAGAACATAAACTATACCAACACAATCCTAACAAAACAAACCACCACTGTCAAGACTCTCGCCTATCAAAAATCTTGGTTTTGGATATCAAAAAAGGCAGGATAAATCCTGCCTTGATCAGCTCCAGCATTTGAAGCTAGATTGAAAATGGCACCGGCGACAGGGCTTGAACCTGCAACCCTCGGTTTTGGAGACCGGTACTCCACCAATTGAGCTACGCCGGCACACCACTTCTCAAACTGATGGTAGAATAACCCTAAACGGAAAACATGTCAAGCGGAAACGTGCCAAGTCTTCAGCATTTTGTGAATACCGCGGATTATACTTGATTAGGATTTCCTGGTATTTGGGTTGGCGACACCCCGGGTACAAGCCCTGACTGCACACTACCAAATCCAAAAATTGACGCCATGAAATTCTTTTTAATTTCTTCAACCATTGTTTGCAGATTCGTTTCTGCCGGCAAATTAGCGGCATTTTTCCGACCATCCTTCAGCAGTTTCCAACCAAAAATTATACTAAATAAACGAATAAAAAAAGTAATTACGCTAGAAAATAAAATAAATAACCCCACCCAAAAAAATATCTTGAGGAAACTACCAATCATTTTAGCGCCATATACCCATGAACCAGGGTTCGCAGGATTATAATTAATATTTATTACTTGTCCCGCCGATAAGGAGCAATAGTTTGACGAAGACATTGAAGACTGTTTTGTATATTCTTGACCATCGACCGAGTAATTCACAATTAGTGTACAAGAAGTACTATTGTTGCCGTTGGTATTTTTCGTAAAACTAGACATACCGACCGAAACTACTTTTGCAGAAGTGATCGCGGTCATATCATTTATTCCGGAAACGTCTCCAAAAAATGTCGGAACAAACATAAAAACAATCGCACAGACCACCCCACCTATTGTGCCAAATATGCCAGGACGTTTATTCTTTCCATACGGACTCTCTATACCAAAAAACCCGTCCGTGATCAAAATTGCTCCAATTGCTTGCTCCGCCGCTGCGTAAGTGGCTGGTCCTTTCGTTTTGTATGGTTCAAGGAAATTTACAGCCTTTTGCTTCAAACTCGAAAATAATTTCATATTTTTAGAAATTACATCTATTAAAAATAAACTTCATTAAATTTCTACCACCTTAATATTACACCCAAAATGATAGACTGTAAAGAAGAAAAAATAATTGCAACACTAATAAAAAGAACGGTTAGATTTCCTCGTCAAACTGACCTAATACCTCATCTTTTCAAAATCTTTTCGTTGATTTTCGAAGTGAGCCTGCGTTCTGCGCAATAATCTACTATCACATCGAGGAAAATCTGGCCGTATTTTGATAATTTAATATCACCAAACCCGGAAATTTTACGAATCTCACCCAAAGTTTGCGGTAAATAGGTGGCCAATTCGAGCAGTGTTGCATCAGAAAAAATAATATAAGCCGGTACATTTTCTTTTTGAGCGAGACCGGTACGCAAGTTTTTCAGTTCACTGAACAAACGATGCTCATATGATTTTTCTGTGATAAATTCCGGCTCTTTGACCGCAATTTTCACTAGATATATCTGTTCTTTTCCGAGCAGGACATCACGACTTTTTTCGGTCAACATTATGACTGGATACTCGCTCCCCACTTGTTTCAGATAATTAGTAGAAATCAAATCCTTGAAATAGCGAAACCATTCCTCTTTCGAAATGTCTTTGCCAATACCATAGGTTTTCAGCATTTTGTGATGATCGTGAATTCTCTCTGATTTGGAACCACGCAAAAAATCAACCACATAAGTCAAGCCGTATTTGTTCTCGAGACGCGCGACAGCAGACAAAGCTTTCTGCGCAATTACCGTACCATCAAATTTTTCTCGACTCGTGAGACAGATATCACAACTACTACAATTATCCGCCGATTCCTCTCCGAAATATTTGAGAATTGTCATTCTACGACAAACATTTGATTCGCAGAGCGATGCCATTTGTGAAAGTTTGTGCAACATCACCCGAGTTTGTTCTGGATTATCTTCCACAGTCGCGAACTTTTTCAATTTCATCACATCCCCACCACTGTAATACAAAATCGCCTCACTTTTCAGACCATCTCGCCCCGCGCGACCAGTCTCTTGGTAATAACTCTCGATATTTTTCGGCAAATCCGCATGAATTACAAAACGGATGTTGGATTTATTTATACCCATACCAAAAGCAATCGTCGCTACCATAATTTTCACCCGATCTTTCTTGAAAAGCTCTTGGTTCTTCTGCCTTTTTTCGGTAGTGAGCCCAGCATGATATGGCTTCGCCGAAAAACCATCAGACTCTAATTTGTCGGCCAGTTTTTCCGCCGAATTTCGAGAAAGTACGTAGATAATTCCCGAATCATTTCGGTGCTTGCACAGATACGTCAAAATTTGTTCATACATTTTTCTTTTCGGCTCGACCGAATAATGAATATTCGGCCGATTGAAACTCGAAACAAAAATACTCGGATTTTTCAACCGTAGTTTATTCAAAATATCATCTCGGGTTAATTTGTCGGCTGTGGCGGTCAGAGCGACTGTCGGCACATCGGGAAACTCTCTTTTCAATGACGAAAGCATCCGATACTCTGGTCGAAAATCATGCCCCCAATGAGAGATGCAATGCGCCTCATCAATCGCAAACAAGGAAATTTTCAAACTACGCAAAAACAACATAAATTGATAATTTCCGCCAAGCAATCTTTCGGGGGAAACATACAAAAGCTTGATTTCGTTTTTACTTAATTGTTTGTAAATCTCTGAAATCTCTCCACTATCTAGTGTAGAATTTAGATACGCCGCCTTGATCCCATTCAACCGAAGCGCATCCACCTGATCCTTCATGAGTGCAATCAATGGCGAAATTACCACAGTCAAACCATCGAACATGAGTGCGGGGATTTGGTAGCAGAGAGACTTACCACCGCCGGTCGGCATCAAAACAAAAGCATCTTGTTTGCGCAAGATGGTTTCGATGATTTCGGCCTGATTGAACCGAAACGATTCATAACCGAATTTGGCCTTCAAGACTTGAACGACAGTTTGCATTTTTTTGTAATTATTTTTTAAGTTTATCAAAGTTTCAGCAACTTGTAAACAAAAAAATAACCAAACAAGTTTCGTCTTTTAACCTGTATTGTGGTATATAGACCCTAACAAAAGAAAACATCGACAACATGGTCGGTGTGTACTTTTTAGGGTACAGATCAATGGCGGTGTGTGGCAGATGATGTTAGAACCAAAATTCGATCACCTACGCAAGCCTAGCGGACTTTGTCCGCCGTAGCCCGCCCAATGGTAATACACTAAACTATGTTAGTAGTATAACATAATACCCGCCTACGCTCTGCGAAGAGCTTCGGCAGGCGAAGGCGGAGAGGGTGGGATTCGAACCCACGGCCCCTTGCGAGGCACGGCTTTTCGAGA
>DAOOSC010000001.1:0-73916 GCA_035389585.1 Candidatus Magasanikiibacteriota bacterium | reverse complement strand
GAAGAAATTCGGTAAGCACAAAGCTCGTCGCGGACATCAGTGGAGAAAACGTTAACCAGAATTTTCAAACAAAAAAAGACGACCTGCCCGAAAGGGTGGGTCGTTTTGTGTTGCACGGGATATGCGCGAAAGATCAGTCTGGCGTATCCCCCGCTTCGGGCTTCTGCTGTGGTCACCAGAGGTAGAGGATGCCACTTATCACGAAGATCATCGTCAAAATGACTGATGCATGTTCGAGAAAGTGGAAAAATGGGCTCTCAGGGAAGTCGCTGAATCTTAGGTCAGGCGAGATCCAGAAGTAGGCGATACAGGTATATACCGCTGGGATTATGAGGATGCTTGCGACTAGTGTTACTATGCATACGGTTCCGGCGACAAACGCTTTCGAACCATGCGTCTTCAAACCAAACCTCGCTTTTACACTTGTCTTATCCACCGTGACTGATTTTCTGATGAAATACAGGAACGGTAAAGTGGATAGGTATAGAAGATGGGCAATTGCGATCGTTTCGGCCTTACCGATCAGATCGAAAAGATTAATCCCGAAGAGCATTAGAACAGTTTGGATGAAAATCGGTAGAAAGCTGAGACTTAAGAAAAACATCGCCAGGCGTTTGTAATGCTTGTACTTCTGTTCTGGTTGCATGTGAGACTCCTTGTCGATAAGTGATTGTTAAACGACCAATATCATTCCAAAAGGGTGGGTCGTTTTTGGTGATGGCGAAGTTTACTGATGGTTAGTCACCTTCCTTTTTATTATCGTCTTCGGGATTTGATTGTTCTAATTTCGGAAACATACAGACCAAGACGATAAGCAGGATTACCATGGTAATCAAGGATACTATCTTACCATCTGGAGATATTCCAATCTTGTCGCCGAAAATAGCGGCTATGGTCAGAGCCATTTCGAAAATCAACAGGACTATAAAGATCGTGAAAATGTACATCTTTTCGCTGGTGTTTTTTTCAGACATGTTCTCCCCCCCTTAGGTATGGATCATGAAAAGAACTGTAATAATCTATTAAATTGTAGCAAATTTTAGTAAATTGTCAAGTGGGTATATATGATCAGTAATTGTTTGCAAATTAAGCTATTTTAAGGTAAAATATCTAAGTATGAACAGTAAATCAATCGCTCGAAACACCGCCCTCATGACTTTGGCCTCGGTAGCGCAAAAAGTCATTTCTTTTGTGTATTTTACGATTGTGGCACGGAATATTGGTCCAGAGAATACGGGTAAATATTTCTTCGCCTTGTCATTTACGACGATTTTTGTTGTCCTCGTCGATCTCGGCCTGACTAATGTGTTTATTCGTGAATCGGCACGAGAACCAAAGGACGCAAAGAAATATTTGCAAACGGTACTATCGGCGAAGATTGTTCTCGGGGTTTTGACTTACCTCAGTGCAATCGTCGTCATCAATCTTTTGGGTTATGCTGTCGAAACCCGCCACCTCGTCTATCTTTCGGCTCTGACGATGCTGTTTGATTCGGCACACATGACTGTGTACGGCGCGATGCGTGCTTTCGGTAGCTTACGCTACGAGGCCTATGGGATAATACTTTCTCAATTTGCGACGATGGTACTCGGTACAGTATTTATCTACATGAAACTGCCACTAATATATTTGATACTAGCATATACAATTCCATCGGCATTAAATTTTTGTTACGCGACATATAATTTACACAAACATTTTGGTATTAGACTAGGAATTGCTTTCGATAAACGAATTTTAAAATTGTTTTTTCTCATGGCTTGGCCATTTGCGCTCGGATCTATTTTTGCGCGAGTATATTCGTACGCCGATTCAATTATGCTCTCGAAATTGGCGGGTAACACAGCGGTCGGACTATATAGCATTCCATACAAGATCACTTACGCATTCCAATTCATCCCACTCGCTCTCACGGCCGTGATTTACCCACGCTTTTCTGAATATTTCGCGAGTGACAGGGATAAATTAGGTAAAATTGCTTCGCAAAGTATTAAATATCTACTTTTGATCGTCGCGCCGATTGTCGTCGGAATTTCAGTCCTCGGAAGGGATATTATTTTTTCGTTGTATACGAGTAGTTATGCGGATTCAATTTTACCATTGCGGATACTTTTGGTTGGATTGATATTTTCTTTCATCAGCTTTCCACTCGCCAGTCTATTGAACGCGGTCAATCGGCAGGGGACACAGACTGGAATTATGGCAATTGTGATGGTGGTAAATTTGATTTTCAATGCGGTTTTGATTCCGAAATTTGACATTGTGGGTGCGGCGGTATCGGCATTGGTCGGAAATATTCTCCTCGCGACATTTGGCTTCATGATTGCCTGCAGAGTGACAATTTTACCATGGGGTGAAATATTCAAAAACTTCGTTTTATTTATTTTGGCGGGTGTCATTATGGGTGTAGTGGTTTTTTGCACCGTACAATATTTTCATTATCTCGTAGCGGTTCTGGTCGGAGTGATTGTTTATCCACTGTCGGTATTTGCTTTGCGTCTGGTAACGGTAGCGGATTGTCGTGAACTGTACCACGATATTACCCAAAAAAATAAACAAACTTTATGAAAAAAATTCTCATCGTCACAACCGAATATTTTCCGAAAATAACAGGTCTCGGTGTCTACACGAAACAACTATCTGAAGCCTTGCCGGGCGAATTAAAAGTCCTCCTCGTTCCACCAACCAAATCAGAACTTCCACAAATCGATGCTTCTGTGAAAGTCGAAATGGCCCCACTTCGCTCCACACTCTTTTTTCTCCCACGCTGGTTTGCCGCCTACCGCGCCATGCGAAAAATGATAAAAAAATATGGAATAAACCTGATTTGTATCCAGCAAATTGAAGAATTGGGTATTCCAGCATTTTGGATAAAAAGATTTTTTAAGATACCTTATATCATATTTTCTCACGGAATTGATATTGAATACGCTTCGCGCACCCGTCGACGCGCTCGGAAAATGCGCCGCATTATTAACCTAGCTGAAGTGGTGGTGGCAAATAGCCAAAACCTGCGAGACAGAATCATCAAAGCTGTTGGTCTGGGCATAGACCAGGTGGTCGCAATGTACCCATGTCCAGATATTAGTTTCTTTACCGCCGCCGATCAGAACGAGGTCGATAATATTCGCATTCAATATGGTCTCGAGGGCAAGAAAACTATTCTTTCTGTCGGTCAACTGGTTGAAGGTAAGGGATATCGCCATCTCGCTCACATTATGCCGAAACTCTTAGCCGAACAACCTCACCTGGTCTGGCTCATAGTGGGTGACGGTCCACAAAAAAAGAAGATCTGGGCAGAAATAGAAAAAAATAATTTGCAAAATATTGTTCGTTTTGTCGGTAATGTACCCCATAAAGACTTGAAAAATTATTATGCCGCCGCCGATTTATTCGTCCTCCTCACGCACCCTCTAATTGGCAAAGAAGAGGGACTGGGTCTCGCTTTCCTCGAATCAGCCGCCTGTGGTCTGCCAGTCGTGGCTGGCAGAAGTGGGGGAGTCGATGAAGGTGTTATCGATGGTGCGACAGGGAGAATTGTCGATATATTCAAAGGCGATGAATCAGTGGCTCATGCGATTGCTGATTTGTTGAACGACCCAGAGGAAGCCCGAAGACTCGCGCAAAATGCTCGCGAAAGATTATTCAAGGAATTTAATTGGCAAGTTCAACTCAAAAAAATCATAAAATATCTTTCCTAGTATGCCTTTAGTTAGTATTATCATTCCTGTCCGAGACCGTGCCGATGTTTTACGAAAAAGTCTGCGAACACTGCTCGCTCAAACAATGAAAGATCTGGAAGTATTTGTAGTGAGCGATGATTGTCCGGAAGATGTCGCCGGAGTAGTAACTGAATTCAGGGGACAACTGAATATCAATTATGAAAAACAAGTGCATGCGGGTGGTCCTGTGGCGCGTAATCGAGGGTTTGATCGAAGTACTGGAAAATATGTAATATTTTGGGATGCGGATCTCATGGCCGAACCAACGATGATCGAACGTCTCATTCAGGCAATCGAAAAAAGCAATGCCGATTTTGCCTATCCAGATTACAAATTCGGAAAACACCTGATGCAGGCACGAAAGTTCGATGCACAAGCATTGCGCGAACGAAACTATATCCATTCTTCGGCACTTATTCGTCGTGAATCACTGCTTCGTCTCGAAATACGCTGGGATACGACAATCAAAAAGTTTCAAGATTGGGATCTCTGGCTCATGTTCACAGAGAAAGGCGCGGTCGGCGTTCATGTCCCCGAAGTTCTCTATGCACTCGAAGATACCGGCGTGATTAGTCGCTGGATGCCGAGTTTTTCATACAAGTGGCCGTTCAAATTTTTACCGATGTGGCGTGAGCGTGTGAAGAAGTACGAGGAAGCGCGTCGTGTGATCGCCAAAAAACACGGATTAGTCTTGCGCTAGGGCTTCGAAAGAAACTCCAATGCGACGAATGAGAGAAAGTTTTTCGGAAATGAGAATCAGAACGACAATCAAGAAAATTATTCCCATGGCGTGATACATGATCGGTGCGAAGATATTAGCAATACACAATCCAATTACACCAGCAAAAATACCCCATTTGAAAATTCTTTCGGATGGGTGATTTTCTTTTCGGGCTTGTGAAGCAGAGCGGATGGCGGTATAAAACCACAAACCACAAAGCAGGATTGTCCCGATTATCCCTAATTCGGAAATCATTTCGAGATAACCCCAATCATATTGGGATGTGGAAACATTTGTCTCAGTGACTGGATCGTAAACATCGAGACGAGAGCCGATGCCGTTACCAGCAATTGGGTGGAGTGAAATTTTTTCAAATATAATCGGCAGGCGCAATTCACGTGAAAGTACGGACAATTCTGCTGAACCACCATCAGCATCACCAGCGACGCGAGAGAGTAGTAAATCAACTCCGAATGATCGTGCACCAGTCGCCGAAATCGCAATGACAAACAGAACAACGAGAAACAAGACAGCGCTCTTCAGTGCACCGACAAAACATTTTTTCCATTCACCGCTAAATATGATTAGGGTGAGAGTAGCAAAAAATATCGCAATGTAGTATGTGCGGGATAAATTAATTGCGAGGGGAATAAATGCCATCATTAATACAAACCAGGTGGAAAATTTCGACCTGTTTTTGCCGACGAGGGCGACGAGAACGGCGACAATCGGGACGAGCCACATCTGAGCTGGTTCGATGACACGATAGAAACCATTCGAGAGAGCGGTGACTTTTCCTGCCAAAATATTTCTGAACCATAAGTAATAGTCCCCATGAATCAGCGCACCGCCGTAAGAGAAAGCAAATAGTGTGAAAAGGGAAGTGAGAGCGGTACCGACAATGTAGGCATAGACGAGGGCGACAATATAGCCGAATGCTTGTTCGCTTTCGAATTCGTGCCAAAAATATATCAGAGGAAATAGTACTATCAAGTATGTGAACGGAATGAGGTCGTGCATGACGTCGACCGGGGAATTTCCCAAAAACAGTCCGCGTACTGTACTAAAAATAATAAATATACCGAGTGTTGCGAGAATTCGGTTGAGCCAAGGCTGAGGTAAAATTGAACTCCAAAATTTGCGTTGATTCGTGAAATCGATAAGCCAGAGAAAAATAAACATGACGATGAGTAGGGTGCGTAGAGAGAGTCCGAAGAATTGGAAGAGACCGCCATTGCCACCAAGTAGCCACTCGCCAATAATAAAAGGCAGGACGAGACGGGGTTCGCGGAAATATATGTAAACAAAGTAAATCGCAACGACAGCCGAAATAATACTTGTCAGTACGATGGATCCGTAGGTGAGGTATGATAAAACGCGTGCCAAAATATAAACGGCAACAAAAGTGATAATGGCCGGCCCAAGTTTGCGATGCATAAATTATTTGAGTTTAGAGCCATTAAAATCTCTTGCACCGCGAATAAAATCACGAGCAGAAGTGGCATTTTTTCCTTCGAGTTGAATTGTTTGGAGTTCAATACAGGATTCGTTCATCGCACCTACGAAAACTCGGTCATTTTCGATGAGGATCTGTCCAGCAATTATACCTGCATGTGTTGTAGGCGCAATTTCAAGCAGTTTCAGGCGCTTTCCCTGCCAAGTTGTCCAAACACCCGGCCATGGTGTTAGACCGCGCCAGAGATTGAATATTTGGGTAGCCCTCATGGTCTGCCAATTAATTCGCCCATCATCGCGGGTCAGTTCACGACATGTTGTCATTTCAGTGTCACTTTGAGGGATTGGCTTGATTGTGTCCGCGAGGTATTCCAAAGTCGTCGGGATAATTAATTTCGATCCTGCTTCAACTAATTTCTTCTCGAGTGTGAGGTATGTGTCGTTCGGTTCAATTGCAACGGTCTTTTGTTTCAAAATCGGCCCTGTATCGAGTCCGGCGTTCATGAGCATGATTGTGACGCCAGTTTGCGTTTCACCGTTCATGAGAGCGCTCTGAATAGGTGAGGCGCCACGATATTTCGGTAATAGGGAAGTGTGGACATTTATAATCCCGCGCTGTGGCGCATCGAGGACATATTGAGGAATGATGAGACCGTATTGAGCACAAATCGCGACTTCAGCATCAGGCAATTCAATTTTTGTTTTACGCAGACTCTCGGGATCGATCACTTGCAGAAAATTAGCATTTGCCAAAACTTTCACGGGAGTTGATTCGAGTATTTTTTTTCGTCCGACTGGTCGGTCAGGCTGGGTGATGACGAGTTTTATTTCAAAATTATCTGAATCAATCAGAGTTTGCAAAATCCGCGCAGCGAAATTATGTGAACCAAAAAATATTATGGGGGTTTTGTTCATAATTAATCATTATACACACCCGTCGCCCGATCAATAAATAAAATTCCGTCCAAATGGTCAACTTCGTGTTGGATGACGCGCGCGAAATATCCATGAGCGATAAATTCAAGCGGTCGGCCATCCAAATCGAACGCGTGGACGCGGATTTCCGACAATCGGCTAACTGTACCGAAAGTGTGTGGCACCGATAAGCAACCTTCTACTTCAGAATTTTTCTTTCGGGAAATTTTGGTCCAGGTCGGATTGATGAGGACGAGATCAGCGACCTTCACTCCAGATTTTTTATCTTTTTCAATGCCTAATTTACCAATGATGCAAAATCTTTTGTTGATACCAATTTGTGGCGCAGCAATGCCCACACCATCTGACTTGTACATCAAATCAGTCATTTCGGCAATGATTTTTTTGTATTCGTCGGTTTTTAATTTCTCCGGGTCGAGAGGCACTGATTTGGTGCGCAATCGAGGATCGGGGAGAGTGACTATTTTTAACATATTTATACTAAGGATTATACAGACTCATCGGATTTGGGTCAATTTTGATCTCGGGGTCGAGAGCACGATGAATCGCGGCCACCGCATCAAAAGCGATGTCTGGCTTAAATTTGGCTAAAATTACGTAATAATACTGGCCATTTCGAACCTTCGGTATAGACTCGGTCGGACCTGAAATACTAGCAGAAACATTGTTTTTTGTCAATGCCAATTTCAGCTCAACCACGGCTTGTTTGGCAGATTTCTCGGCCTTCAGTGGGTCGCTGTTTCCGACCATATATTTGACGAGGAGAGTATAGGGAGGGAAAGTAGCGGTTTGGCGCATGTTGAGGTTCAAGCGGTAGAAACGATGCGGCTCGATGAGAGAGCGCAAAATATAGTGTTTTGGTTCACGCGCTTCAATGATGACCTCGCCTGTCTCGGGCAGTAGATAATGAGCATGAGTAATCAATTGCCAAGCCCTCTCATCGGCGAGATAGTCTGGGGAATTACGCATTCGATCAAAACTGGAAATTACCGCGAGACCAGCTTTGCCCCAAATTGGGCGTGATAACATTGCTTCTGTGCCAACAAAAATTCGCGCCACTGAATCATCAAAACTCTTTTCGTTCTTTTTATTTTTGTTCACACCATCATCCGCCGAAATAATTTCCACTTTGTTTTTCAATTGTTTTTTCTCCACCCAATTAATTACTGCTTCACCAATTTTATCTACCCCCGCACCGCGTGTACTTAATTTGTCAGAATGACAGTTCGGGCAAGTGCTCGGCATTTTCTCATGACCGAGACAGCGTCGGCATGCCAAGTAGTTGAGGTTGTTCTCACGCCCGACCGCATAATTTATTTTACATTTCGGACAAATCAGATCGTGGCCACAATTACGACAATACATACCACTCGCTACACCTTTTTGATTAACAAAAACCAAAACATCGGTGTTTTTTTCCAAACATTTTTGCATGCGGGTGAAAGTGTTGGTCGAAAGTAGATCCAAATTTCCAAAACGACTTTCTGATGAAATATCAACACAAGTAGCCCGGTTGATCGGCGACGGTTCGATTGAACCTGAGACAAATCCTTTGTGAACACGGAAATATGAATCCGCTGAAGGGGAAAAACTCATGAATGAGAGTGGAACATGACTGCGCAAAGCGAAAATTCGCATCACGAAACGCGCGTCAAATCGTGGTGCCGCGTCCCAACTTTTGTGATCATCGTCCTGCTCGCGATCGATGAAAATACGATCCGCTCCAATCAGTGGCGCGAATGCCGCAATCCTCGTGCCCACGAGCACAGCTTTGGGATTTTCGAGAAATGAAAAATAGTTTTCCGCCCGCTGTTTTTCGGTCAAATCGGAGTGATAGGGGATGATGGTGTGGTGTGATAGTTTTTCAGTCAATTCCTCGACGAGGGGGTTAACTCCAACGACTTGTGGCAGGAGAATAATAGCCTTTCGACATGATCCGCACTTGTCAACAAAATAATTCAATCGCTCTTTTTCATTTTTATATAAAAAATATTCCAAAGGAGCTTCGAATTCTTTTTCTAAATTATTTTTTTCTACCACCACTTTCTGGCGACGCGTGAGCGCTGTGAGACGCCTGATCCCGAGGGTAGGGAGAGCGAGGTTCAAAATGTTTGATAAAGAGACTCCATAGAAATGAGCCAAACCAATCATAACCTCTAATTGATCCTTCTCAAAAATCGGTTGAGGACCAAGTATTTCTCCAATTGGTTTCAAATTTGGACGGGCAGGTTCAGTGGAAACTCCTTTAATAATACCAAACTCAATGCTTTTGCGAAAAGGCACTTTCACTACTACTCCCACCTGAATTCCCGACTCCATTTCTGCCGGCACAGCGTAATCAAAAAAATCAAGACGCCGCACCATGCGCCGAAGCAGGGTGACTTCTGCGATCACAATGGTTTTCAATTTAAAACAAAATTTCCTGTCAAATACCCCACACCAAATGGCGCCTCGTAAGCATAATTCTCAAACGAATAATTCATATTCTTCAAAACGCCCAAAAGTATCAAAATGGAACGATAGCCACACTCCGCCGCATTTTTCACCAGTTCTTGGTTCATCTGTGCAATTCCAACCGTATTTCTCGTCTCAAGCATTTTAATTAACTGCTGGTCAAATTCCGCTCCAGCCGCATTGAAACCAGCCGGTGAATCGCTCGTGAGCGCATGAGATAAATCGCCAGAGGCAATCACAGCCACTCGTGCGTCACTCTCCATGATCATATCTTTCAGGGCTTCCCCAAAAGCGAGATGGGCAAGTGGTGACAATTCACTATACCCAACCGGCAAGATCTTCACTGCCTGCAAATGATCTGTCAGAAACATGAGTGGAATAGCGGCCCCATGATCAAGTTTTGGATCGGCAATAAGTTGCATGGGTACTTCTTTAGCACTATTATGATTATAAAAAATTGAAGCAAAATTTGTCGCCCCCGCCCATTTGTGGGTCGTCACCATGTCGCCAAATTCCGTAAAATCTGCGGTAAATTCAGTATAACCATTCAAAGTAAAAACATCACGAAATATCCCTCCATGTGGTGAAATTACCACAATAATATCAGGCTTCTCAATGTAGAGATCCTGCTCGAGACGGGCGAGAGCGGTCCGAGTCGCTTGAACTTTTACTAGGTCGTTTCCACCGATACTGGGCAGACAAATCGGTGGGTGAGGAGTAATGGCGGCGAAGGCTAGAGACATACAATTAACAATTAGTTATATAGGTATTTTGCCTCAAAAATTGGCAATTGTAAAGCGGGCCAATAAATCCGGATCGTTAAAGCGGTTTTTGTAATCTGGATTACCCATTGTGATCAAGACGAACCTTTTGCCATCTTTTGGTCTCTCAATGAGCATCGCCAAATTTGCTCCCGACTCATTTAGATAGCCGGTCTTACTGGCCAAGATTTTATATGGTAAATTACTTTTTTTGAGCAACAGGTTTGTATTATCGTCAAAATGTGTTGGGCTACCGTCTAAATCAAGCAATTCTTCAAATGAATAATCCGTTTTGCTCAAATATTCAAAAATTTTCTGTTCATTCACACCAGCCAAAAAAATCGGTAAATATTCACGCGCCGTTGCCAAATTTCCAAGATCATACCCATAAGAATCGGTAAATTTAGTATTAGAGAGGCCCAGATTCATAGCCGCATCGTTCATTTTTTGAACAAACATTTTCTCGTTTTCGCTGACAGACGAAACCAGCATCGGACCAGCACTATTCAGAGACGAGACCAGAAATGAATCCATCAAATCTTTGTTGACAATTTTTTCACCCGCGACAATACGCAAATCTTTGTGAGCAGATCTCATTTTCCCCACATCATAAGTTGTCACCCCATCCAAATCCAGAGCGTTATCGAACATTACTTTCGCTGCCATTATTTTGGTGAGAGAAGCTAGTGGACGAACGACATCGATATTTTTCGCCGCGAGAATTGCACCTGTGGAATAATCCGCCACCAAATAAGTATCAGTCTTCAAGGTGACTTTCTTTTCTCCTTCATAAACAATTTTATTTTTTGGCACTGATGCCATTTTCCCTTCTTCAATTTTCAGAGTAGTCACATTACTTTTTTCTGCGGCCAATCCCACTTCCACAGAACCAGCTGACTTCGAAACCATTGCGAGGCGAGCGGCTGACATCGGTAAACCCTTTCGGTGCATATTAGCGACCACAGCCGGCACAGTGATCACACTCGAAAATTTATAACCGAGATTTTTGAATGTCATCTCATCTGGAATCAAACGTTTCGCGCCATTATCCACCACATAGACATTTTTGTCCCCCCGGAGAGAGAATAGTGTACCATCAGGCAGAAGTACTTCATCGCCGATGGGATAGCTGACGAAATCAGCTTGGTTGGCTTTTTCAATTTTCAAATCTGGAAAACTTTTGGTAGCAATTATGGAATGTGGTACAGGGAAGAGTGTGCCGTTTTTCACCAAATAAATTTTTCCACTGGCAAATTTAACCATTCGCCCCGTCGGATCGGTGGTTTCCAAATTTATCGTCTCACCAATCTCATATCCACGAATATCAGCGGGAGCCACTTCGATAATTTCTTCTGGGTTATAGCCAATTTGGCGCACCACTTCCGCATTCGCGAACGGACGCAAATTATCATAATCCAACAAATAATATTGCTCACCATTTTTCAAAATAGAATAATTGGGGAATTTCACTTCTGGCCCTACATCATACCTCCCCAATTCTGATTCTGCCACGATAATTACCGACTTCGGATCGAAACGCGAAGAAAGCACACCTGGAGTAGTGATGGGGCGTTTTTTGCCGTTTTGAATTAAATAAACAACATCACTCGCGGTACTCCGGAGTAATGTTCCACCCGGATAAGTCTGTTCGAACCATTTCTGCCACAGAGTCCAAAAGTTTTGATTGCCCTGAATATGTGGCGTGTAGGTGTATAGGAAAGCGGTCGCGTATGATTTCGGCCTAACCAAAGTGCTATCGATAGTATATTCGAACTGTGGACGCTTGATCCAAGGTTTTGTAGTGACATTGTCATAATACCAACGCATGAGGCCGGCGGCGCTGTCAATTTGGTTGAATAGCCCTTTGTGGGACTGCAGAGCTGGATCGTCCATACTACAACTATCACAAATCGCATAACCGGCCGCCCAATCTAACTGTTTCTGTGTCGGATTTTTGGCGGTGAGGAGACTTTGTTCTTTCTGGAGAGTGACGAGAATGTATTTCGGATTGATTTGATATTTCTTCGCCGTGTCATAAATAATACTTGAAATCGGCCTTTTTTTGCCGGCCCCATCATCGATCTTCATCGAAGCAATCTTCCCACCTTGAAAATCCAAAAAATTCTGTACGTCGGATTTCGACATGCATTGCCAATTTTGCATTTCTTCGTCGGACAGTATGTGAGTAGGGTCAAAAGCGAAAACAGGAGAGAGTGGTATCGCCAAAAGTGATGCTAAAAAAAATATATTTAAGCCGAGTTTGGCCAAATTGGAAGATTTATTCATAGAAGTATAGTATAACACAAATCCATCGCTATTGACAGTTCTAATAAAAAAACAGGACCGGTATTACTACCCGGTCCTTAGAGAGAGTGACTATCCACATCGACAATCTCGGATTCCAGCACTAAAACTCCTGAAACAAGTGCCTTTCCATCGATATGGACAATCTTGGGGTTGTTAAACAATGAGCTAACTAGCCAAGCGTTGGGAAAAGTACCCCATGACTTTCCCCCCCCCATGAAATAGAACCACGAACAGCACCGCGACTTCTGTGTACTCACCAGTCTAACTGTGTCTTGTACATGACCCAAAAGCCACCTTCCTTTGGTCTGGTCATTGACCAAACGCTGATTTTAGTGCCATCATCAGCCACTCCGGAACATTGGCGTATGCAGGGGCACGCACTACTGACCCACATACCGACACCATTCATTGGTATCGAGAGGTTTTTCGCGGACATTGCGCCGAGGAGCTGAGCGCTCAGGCCTCGGACTATTCGCTCCGCTTATTCTACCTCTACCGGAAACAGGAACAAACCACGAAACAGGCTTATTTCAGCTTCGAGGTGAGACCTCTGATTGCTGGGCGACACCCGTCGTCGTGATTGGAATTAATGATACACCCAAATACAGACATCGTCAAAGAGTCTGTGTGGATAATTAAAAAAGAGGGGATTACCATCTTTTTTAATTAAACTGTTTTCTATTTTATTTCAATTTCACCTTTCACTATCTCCACTTTTACAACAGCACCATCGATTATTTTTTCTTCAATTATGGCCATAGCCAGCTTATCCATCACCGCGGTCTGAATGACACGTTTCAACGGGCGTGCCCCCAGGTTCGGATCATAGCCCTTTTTCGCGAGCCAATCCTTTGCCTTTTCTGAAATGCGGAGAGTGATGTGGCGTACTTCGAGACGTTTCGCGACATGAGCGATTTGTAAATCGACAATGGTGCGAATTTGTTTTTCATTCAATGGGTGGAATGTGATAATTTCATCGATGCGATTCAAAAATTCTGGACGAAAGCGTTCACGTAGTGCGTCCATGATACGGGTTTTCATTTTATCTTCCTTCTTTTCTGATTTCGCACTATCACCAAAGCCGAGGTCGCCACGTTTGTCTAGTTCCATCATGTATTCCGAACCGATATTACTCGTCATGATTATGACAGTGTTTTTGAAATTTACTTTGCGACCCTTTGCATCAGTCAGATGACCGTCATCCAAAATTTGGAGCATCATATTGAAAATATCAGGATGCGCTTTTTCGATTTCATCAAATAGAATTACCGAATATGGACGACGGCGAATAATCTCGGTGAGCTGGCCACCTTCGTCGAAGCCGACATAGCCAGGAGGGGAACCAATCATTTTGCTCGCGGCATGTTTCTCCATGTATTCACTCATGTCTACTCGAACGAGAGAATTTTCATCATTGAAAAGAAATTCCGCCAAGGCTTTCGCGAGTTCAGTCTTACCGACACCAGTCGGCCCCATGAAGATAAACGAGCCGATTGGGCGTTTTTCTTCGGATATACCAGCCCGTGAACGACGAATCGCATTTGAAATGGCGGTAATGGCTTCTTCTTGGCCGATGACGCGTTTTTTCAAATCACTTTCCATGTACGCTAATTTCTTCACTTCATCTTGGAGCATTTTGGATAGGGGAATGCCGGTCCAGCGCGCCACTACGGCTGCGATGTCAGTCTCGGTAATCTCTTCTTTCAAAATCGCCCGCTCTTTGCGTAATTCGGCGAGATGATTTTCGTCTCCGCGGATGGCTTCTTCCATGGTCGGAATTTTACCATAACGAATCTCGGCGACTTTTTGTAAATCACCACGACGTTCTTCGATATCGGCTTGTTGACGCAATTTATCGATTTCTTTTTTGTGTTCACGAATACTGGTAATAATTTCTTTTTGATTGCGCCATTGAATTTCGAGTCCAGAACTTTTTTCTTTCAAATTTGCCAATTCTTCTTTCAGTTTCGTCGCCCGATCCTGGGCATCTTTATCAGTTTCTTTTTTTAGAGCACGCAATTCGATTTCAATTTTCATCATTTTGCGTTTCATGATATCGAGGTCCTCTGGCATCGAATCAATTTGCATGCGCAAAGCCGAAGTCGCTTCATCAATCAAATCAATCGCTTTGTCCGGCAAAAAACGGTCGGTGATATATCGACTGGACAAATTAGCGGCGGCGACAATCGCGGCATCAGTGATTCGGACACCGTGATGAATTTCATATTTTTCTTTGATACCACGTAAAATCGCAACCGTGTCTTCGGTAGATGGTTCTTTCACGAGGACGGGTTGAAAACGTCTTTCGAAAGCGGCGTCTTTTTCGATATATTTCTGGTATTCTTTCAGTGTGGTCGCCCCGATAGTATGTAATTCACCGCGGGCGAGCGCCGGTTTCAACATATTGCTCGCATCAATTGCGCCTTCGGATCCGCCAGCGCCGACGATGGAGTGTAATTCGTCAATGAAGAGAATAATTTTACCCGCAGAATCAATCACTTCTTTCAAAACCGCTTTGAAACGATCTTCAAACTCGCCACGAAATTTCGTCCCAGCGACGAGTGCACCGACGTCGAGTGAAATGACTTCTTTATCGCGAATACTTTCCGGAACATCGCCATTGACGATTCGTTGTGCCAAACCTTCGGCAATCGCCGTCTTACCGACACCTGGTTCGCCGATAAGGACTGGGTTGTTTTTTGTACGGCGCGAGAGGACTTGCATGACACGACGAATTTCTTCGTCACGACCGATGACGGGATCGAGTTTTTCTTTTTTTGCGAGGTCCGTCAGATTTTTTCCGTACTTTTTTAGCGCTTGGTATTTACTTTCTGGTTCAGGTGAATCAACTTTTTGGGTACCGCGGACCGTGGCGAGGACTTTCAAAGTCTCGTCATATGAGGCACCGAGTTTTATGAGATACTCACTGACGGGATTTTTATTAACTAAAAATGCGAGCAGTAGGTGCTCTACACTCATATATTCATCTCCCATTTTTTGAGCTTCGACACCTGCCAGATTCAGAATGTTCATCGCATTTTGCCCGAGCATGATTTGGTGCATATTCAGCATCGGAATCGGACCGTCGGCACGAGGCATGCCAGTGACGAGAGACATGGCGAATTTACGCACACTATTGATATCGATATTCAATTTTTGGAGCACGGCCGAGACTACACCGCCATCGTCATTTACGATTGCAGCGAAAATGTGGGGCGGCTCCACTTGGGGGAGGTGGTGACTGTGGGCGAGTTGCGCCGCATTTTCGAGCGCCTCTTGGGTTTTTTTGGTAAAGTTATTTGTACTCATATATTGGCTATTTTTAGGGTATATTATTGCTCCACCTGTCACTCGGGGCGGGGGAGTGATAATTAGTATAACACGCTTCACAAAATTGTCAAATTGTGGTAGAATATGAGGGAAAATTAGTGTCTTTAAATTTTTGGGGTAAAAAATATCACCCCGGAGGGTGATAGGATGTCTGTTGGTCTTTTGCTCTAGTTGCGGGTGTGTTTACCCTCTATTAGATGGGTCTATACTGAGGGAGACTCGCAGACCGGAGATTGCATATGGTCTGCCCACCAAATCGTAGGTATGCAAACTCTCAAAATTGCAGATTTCTTTCACATCGTTGTGTTTGATTCTTAATCCGCTGAGGATACTCTGGACCATCCTGAGGATTTCCAGAGTGAGCACGGTGACTGTATCTTCACGGCCACGGACATTTCCTTCTAATTCGATCAATAACACAGCAGATCGTGGCAGGACATCTCGCGAGGGCAGTACAGCATTTACCAATTTTGCTACGCCTTCCGCAACGGATAGGCGATTGGGTGCGTGCTGAGTAGGTCCACCTTCATGAGCCACGAAAACGAACGGCATCGATTCCATGAAAATACCTCCAAAAGAACAGTTCGCACCCCTCATGAGATGCGGTCATAATGACTAAACATCATAGCAAAGCTTTCCTTATTTGTCAAGTATCCATGAAATTCAGTCAAATTGAAATTACAAACAAACTACCGACAGAGGTGCTTTCACAGGTGCGTGATTTTTTGAATGGTAATAAAGTTCGAACGATTTTCACACCTAATCCGGAGATGATTGTATTGGCACGCAAAGATGGGGAATTCGCACACGTATTAAATAGTTCTGACCTGAATGTCGCGGATGGTTCTGGTATTACTATACTGACACGAGGTCATTTACCACGTTATCCAGGCGTTGAACTCATGAGGGATATTCTAGAAATTGCAAATGAAAAATCATCGAAAATATTTTTGCTCGGTACGGGGAATCAGAAAACTTTGGGCACAGCGGTTGCGAAGATTAAAGAAAAGTATCCACGAATAATTATTTCTGGCACAAATATCGGTCCGCATTTCGATCAGTCGGGAAAGATTACTGATGAATCAGTCGATGAAGAATCAATCAATCAGATAATTATGACGGCGCCGGAAATAGTATTTGTCGCTTTTGGTCATGGCAAGCAAGAAAAATGGATTATGAAACACAAGAAAGATTTCCCGAGTGTTCGCATCATGATGGGGGTCGGCGGATCGATCGACATGATCGCTGGTGTACAGCGCCGTGCGCCTTGCTTTTTACGCAAAATTGGGCTAGAATGGCTATGGCGTTTGATTTGTGAACCGAAACGAATTGGACGGATATATCGCGCCACAGTCGTATTTACATTACAGAATTTCAAATATTTTTTCAAACACTATGATTAAAACTAGATTCGCGCCATCACCAACGGGGTATTTACATATCGGTAGTTTACGCACCGCTCTTTATGCGTATTTATTAGCCAAAAAAAAATCTGGTCATTTTATTTTACGTATTGAAGATACTGATCGCGCGCGTTTTGTAGATGATGGAGTTGCAAATATTTTGAAATCATTATACTGGGCAGGTGTCGTGCCAGACGAAGGAGTCGTCCGAGGCGCGGATGGTGAACCGTCTGAAGCAGGTGAAAATGGTCCGTACACCCAGTCACTACGTTTACCAATTTACAAAAAATACGTTGACGAATTAATTGCCAATGATCACGCGTATTATTGTTTTTGTTCGGCTGAGAGATTGGATGAAGTGCGAAAATTACAAGAATTGAATAAACAGCCGACTGGTTATGATGGAAATTGTCGAAATGTGACACGCGAAGAAGCTGAGGCTCGAATCAAGGCGGGAGAAAAATTTGTCGTACGCATGAAAATGCCACGAACGGGCGAAACAAAAATTAATGATTTGATTCGCGGAGAAGTGGTGTTCAAAAATGAATTGATTGATGATCAGGTGATTTTGAAGTCTGATGGTTTCCCGACATATCATCTCGCTGTGGTCGTGGATGATCATTTCATGGAAATTACGCACATTATTCGCGGCGAAGAATGGTTGTCTTCGACACCAAAGCACGTGCAATTATATAAATATTTTGGTTGGGAAATCCCTGCATTTGCTCACCTACCACTTTTGTTAAATACAGATGGTTCCAAATTATCCAAACGACAGGGTGATGTATCGGTTGATGATTATCGTAAAAAGGGCTATTTGCCGGAGGCGCTTATAAATTTTGTCGCCTTTTTAGGTTGGAATCCTGGCGGAGAAAAGGAAATGTACTCGCTCGCGGAATTGATTCAGGATTATTCAATCGAGAAGACGGCAAAAAAAGGGGCAGTGTTCAATTTGGAAAAACTAGACTGGTACAATAAACAATATATCAAACTAATGTCAGCGGAGTCGTTTGCACTCGCTTGTTGGCCGTATTTGGCCAAAGCGGGACTCGTGCCAAACGAAGTTGATAAAAAAAAATTATCGGAAATAATTCCTGCGCTATCTCTCGAAAAAGAAAGAGTCGCGCGGCTCGATGAAATTACAACGGCCGTTGGGTATTTGATTAGCGAACCGACCGATTATCCCCCGGAAATTTTAGTTTGGAAGAAATCAAATCGGACAGATGCTTTGAAAAATTTGGAATTGATCCAGGGATTTTTGTCGGAGTGGAAAGGCGAGTGGAAAAAAGAAATTTTGGAGACGGAAACTAAAAAATGGATCGCGGACAACGGACTGACTAATGGGGATATACTCTGGCCGCTTCGAGTCGCGCTCTCCGGCCTCGAGAAATCTCCAGGGTCGTTTGAAATCATGGCTGTCCTGGGATCAGAGAAAACTTTGGCTCGCTTGAAAAAAGCTATCACGAAGTTATCTGCTTAATTTTCTGAAAAACAAATCATGTGATATAATACCAGTATTATGAAATACCGGTATTTAATTACTATATTTTTCCTGGCCATTTTCGGATCAGTCTTTTCTTTTCCCTCCAAATCAGTTGCGCTAACGAATAGCGGTGTAGGGGGGAACTCTGCTGAAATTGACACCTTGAACCAGAAAATTACCGAAAAACGAGACAAGATCAAACAACTCGAAAAAAGCATTGAAGAATTCAAACAAAAAATCGATGCTAAACGTAAAGAAGCTGTCTCACTCTCTAATCAAATTTCAATTTTAGACAACCAAACACGTCAGGTCGAGTTTGATATCGAAGCTACCGAGACTCAACTCTCATCAATTCAGCTCGAAATTTCCGCTCTCGATCTGTCAATCCAGGACAAAGAAGCTAGCATCGCGAAACAACAAAAAATGCTCGCCGAACTGATCCGAACAATCTATCTTCAAGAAAACCGAAATTATATTCAAATTGCCGCCACTTACGACAATTTCTCTGATTTCTACAATCGTATCCAATACCTAGAAAATATTGAAAGAAATCTCGGCACCAATGTAAGAGGTATTAAAATTTCTAAATCAGAATTGGACGAAAAGAAAAACATTGCCACAGAGCGAGAAACTGCCTACAAAAAAACCAGCGAAGAACTTGCATTGAAAAAAAAGAAACTCGAAGAACAAGGTTTTCTCAAAGGAAATCTTCTCGCCCAAACTCAATCTTCCGAACTCAAATACAAAACCCTCCTCGCTAATCAAAAAAGCCAGTATCAGGCAATCGAAGGTGAAATTGAATCCATTGAACAAGAAGTACGAAAAAAACTCGAATCACAGAAAAAAATTAATGCCGAAATGGAAAGCGGTGGTGTATTTAATTGGCCGGTACCGAGCCGTGTTGTCACGTCATTTTTCCACGACCCAGACTACCCCTATAGAAACGTTTTTGAGCACAATGGCATTGATGTCCGCGCTGGACAAGGCACCCCAGTCAAAGCCGCTGGTTCTGGATATATCGCCCGCGCGAAAACCTGTTCACTCGCTTCATGTTATAGTTATGTCATGATCGTGCATAGTGGGGGATTGTCAACTGTCTATGGACATTTGAGCAGTATTTATGTGAAAGAAGATCAATTTGTGACGATAGGGGATATAATCGGCGCCTCTGGAGGAACACCGGGCACAGTTGGAGCTGGACCATTCGTCACCGGCCCTCACCTCCACTTCGAATGTCGCAAAAATGGCATCCCAGTGAATCCTCTCGCTTACCTTCCAAACTAAAATAAATAGTCGCCTCTTTTATTTAGGTGTCGCACAATATTTTATTAGGTAGAGAAGAGAGCGGTGGGTGAGATGGAGAATAGAGAAAGGTTAGGTCGAGTGCGTTTTGACTAACCTCAAAGTTCAAATTACAAATAACAAATCAATGTCAAATGCCAAAATCAAAATATCAAATATCCATTTACAATCTTTGCGGGTATTTGAACTTTTAGTTTTGGCATTTATTTGAAATTTGTAATTTGAACTTTGACATTAAACAGGTGAATACCAGCACAATAAGTGGCTCATAAAACAAATACCTAAGCAAGGGAAGCCTCATAACAACCATCCTATTTTCTTCGTCCTGAAAATTTAAACAAAAAGACGACACTCTATACCTTGGGTTTATGAAGCCATATTCTGTGGCGTCGCATAAGTTTCATTAAACGACGCCTCTTATATACCTCAATCCAGCCAAGGCTTCACTGGACTGGATATCCTCCCACCTCCCTACCTCTAAACTCATTTCCAATATACTCGTCCTGGATAACGTACATCTAGATACTCGAACTTCCCTCCTTTAATTTTTTCATGCAAAAGTAAATCAATCGCCTCAATTGCGCTCGGACGATCCACAATTAAATTTAATTTGATATAACTTCCATCTCGTAATCGCACTTCACCAAAACCCACATCATTTTGAATTACAAAATAATCAATTTTATTTTCTCCGATTACTTTTATCAATCCACCATACCACTCGATGACTCTTTTCACCAAGTAATCCTCCACGACTGTTTCCCCCTTCTCCAACGTTGGGGACGACGAAACGAAATTTACAGTATTGGTTCTGGCGTCGTACAATATTGGATAGTCCCCAGCTAGTTTTCTGATATCACCAACACTTGGCACGTGATATTTCGAAAAATGCTCATTTAGGAGTATCGAACTGGTAGAGATAATAGCACTCACAGTGGACGAGACCGCTGGCCCATCGACTCCACCAGGAACTTCCTTCCACTCGTCCTCCCCCACACTCCGGATCACCTCGAGTACCTGCCCCGATTCATTCAGAAACGCATATCTTTTCCCGTTATCAAAAATAATCCGCGTAATTTTTTCCTTCAATTCCACATCCACCTTACCTGGAAAAGTTTTTTTGACGACAATTTCCGCAATCGGAAAACGTGAGCGTAAAATTTCTCTGATCTCGACCACGTCCGTCAAAAAATAATTCCGATTGGAAAAAATAACCAGACAACGTCCATCTAATATCCCTTCGAGGGTCTTCACAACTTCGGCATTGTCCACCCGATTCGTGCCTGATACGACGATCTGCTTGATCCGAAAGAACGGATGCGCCAACATAATTATAACCGTCGCCAAAAATAAACCAACGGCCAAAAATAGTTTGACATACAGACCGAGATTTTTTTGGGGGCGAGAAACAAACATTGGATTATTTTTTCTCACCCGTTCAGCATAATCACGTTTCACCACGCCACCGTCCTGATTCATAGACCGAACAATAGACTGAGCAGTGTTGTTAATTTTTCTACCAATTCGATTGAATTTCATTTAGATCCTCTTAAAAGTGTTGCGATAGTAGTTTTTTATTCTCCAAGAAATACTATTTTCAATCAAAATTACCGCCTTACCACCACTAACAGATTTCAAATAACTTAACAAATCTTTTTCTGTTTCGATGAGAGCGGTGGTCGTATTGAAACGGTTCCCTACTCCATCGCGAATTACTTCGAAAAAATCCCGTGAAGTGACTACTAATTCATCCGCCACGAAAGAAATCTCCTCACCAATATTATGGTGTATTTTCTCGGAGTGTTCACCCAACTCTGTCATACCACGCGTAATAACAATTTTATGATATTCCGACGAATATGAACCTAGAACAAACAGAGCCGACTTGAAACCTTCATAATTTGAATTTTCCGAATCATCAATAATAATCGTATCACCGAGAACATACTTATCATGCACCCCTTCCGGTAAATGAAGCCGCCCGATCGCCTCAGTAACTTCTATTTGCGTCATCCCCAAATGACGACCAACCGCACAACCTGCGGCAATATTCAAAGCATTATGCTCACCGCTCACCGGCGCCCGATATTCAACTCTCTCACCATCCACAATCGCCCGAAAAGTAATACTATCAATTCCGTGTTTGATGTCATCAATCAAAAATTGAGGTTTGTTTTCATCATCTACGCCATAAGTGTAAATTGGACAATGTACCTCTGCCAAACATTTCGGACAAAAATTCTTATCCGCATTAATGACCGCGAGGCCATTCTCCGGCACAAATTTAAAAAGATTATATTTATCTTTAACAATTTTTTCTAAACTGCCAAAATACGAAATATGCTGAGCATTCACACCAGTCAAAATTCCAATCTGCGGTCGAGTCATCCGAGCCAATGCCGACACATACCCTGGTCGCGCCCCCGACATTTCAACCACCAAAATCTGGGCGTCCGTCAGATCATTGGCGAGAATATAACGTGCGACAGCGATGTCTGTGCGGATCTTACTTGGCACCGCCACCACCTTGAATTTATCCGCCAAAATCGATCGCAAAAATTCCTTCACAGTGGATTTTCCATAACTGCCGACAACCCCGATCACAAGGAGATTTTTATAATTCATCAATTTTCGCGTCGCCCGTCCAACCACATATGACTTCAACAAACGAGTCGGCAATTTCAATGCCGTAATAACTCCCCCCAAAATAAAAAAGCGCAAGGCAATAAACAAAAAAAGAAATGTCCAATCGTGTAAATACATACAAACGCCGCCCTCGAACAGAAGACAGAGGAAAATTGTCACCAAGCTTTTCAGGGTAATCCTCGGCCATTCGAAATGCCGACTTGCGACTCGATACAAATTATATATCAAATCCGCTACAAAAATTACCGTCAAAATATACCAAACAGCCGAAACGTTATTGAGGGGCGAAACGAATAGGGCTAATCCGAAAAATGACCGCCATAAAATATGATACTGCGTCCAAAAAACCCGTCCTTCATGTGAGAGGAGAAATTGCCTGATCTTGCGCACTCCATAATCCCCTTTCTGCCACAAATAGGTGAACTCGGCGTAGTCAAAAAAAGCCGAAGCCAGCCACAATATTTTCACCAACCACGCATATGACATACTGGAGATTTTTAATCACGACCAATAAACTTCTTCCCCATATACTTCTGCAAAACTTTAGGAATTGCAATCGTACCATCAGCCTGTTGGAAATTCTCTGCCAAAATAATCGGAAAACGACTAGTGACAATGCCTGTACCGTTCAAGGTGTGCACGAAATCCGTTTGATTGTTTTCATTTCGATATTTGATATTGAGGCGACGCGCTTGAAAGTCCAAGCAATTACTTGTACTAGTCACTTCGCCATAATCATTTTTCATCGTCATCCACGCTTCGCCGTCATATTTACGATAAGCTGGCGCTCCGAGATCCGCACTCGCAATATCGATAATCCGATAAGGCACTTCGAGACCATTCAAAATTTCTTTTTCAATTTCCAAAATTTCCGCATGTAATTTCTCGCTTTCCTCCGGTTTACAAAACACAAACATTTCTAATTTGGAAAATTGATGCACTCGATACAACCCTTTGCTTGTCCGTCCATAAGCGCCAGCTTCGGTGCGAAAACAATGCGAAAGTGAGGCATATTTGATCGGTCCATCACTCAAGTCCAAAATCTCATTGGCATGAAAACCGAGAGTGGTAATTTCTGCCGTCCCAACGAGAGACATGTTATGTTTTTCTACCTCATAAATATTTGCTTCTTCACCACGCGGATTGAAACCAGCACCGAGAAGAACCTCATTTTTCGCGAGATCGGGTGTTTCCAAAATTTTGAAACCGTACTTGGTAATTATATCCAAACCATAATTGATGAGAGCTATATTCAAACGCACCAAATCGTCTTTCACAAAATAAAATTTGGCGCCAGAAACTTTTGCTCCGCGCTCGAAATCCAGCAAACCCAAATTCGTCAGAAGTGTCTCATGATCTTTCGCTTCGAAATCAAATTTCGGCGGATCTAAATGCGTCTCAACCACTCGAAAATCTTCTTCGCCACCAACCGGAGATTCGGGGTGAGTACGATTCGGAATTAGTAATAGAATATTTGTGTATTCAGTCTCTACCAATTCTAATTCATCCTCGAGCCGCCTGATTTCATCCCCCACCTGACGCATTGCCGCAATTTCTTCATCCGTCGGCTTACCTTTCGAACCCCGATTGCGCCCCGCGCGCAATTCATCAATTTTTTGAATCTTCTCTCGACGCACGGTGTCCAATTCGAGCAAACGATCCACATTTACCTGCAAACGACGCGCGCTACAATTTTTTTTCACTTCAGCCACGTTTTCGCGAATATATTTGATGTCCAACATATTATTAAATGTGTTTTTGACAATAATTTTTTATAACTGTAGTTTTATATTTATCTGGACTAAATGGCCTCAACCGAACAATCTCTGTTGATAATCCGAAATTCACCAACGCTTCCGCCAACTTATCCACGTATATTTTCTGATCATAACCCAACGCAATTATATCCGGCTTCACTTCCACAACGACCGCATACGGATTATCAATTGAACCTAGCACCACCCGATCCACCGCTCGAATTGAACGGAGGAATTCTGCTCGTGCATTTTCGTCATTATACGGCGCTTGACCACGAATTTTCTCCACATTCACGTCACGAGCTACGACCGCCACACACTCATCCCCATAACCTCGCGCCTCATTGAACATGTGCAAATGTCCGAGATGAACGATATCGAAAGTCCCGAATACCATCACTATTTTTGACATATTCTTATTCCTCCGAAGAGGACAATTCTGATTCAATAATTGGTTTCATGATCGGAAAAGCGATCACTTCACGCAAAGTATGCGAACCAGTGAGCAGAGCGACGAATCGATCGATACCGATGCCCGTCCCAGTCGCTGGTGGCATACCTTGTTCGAGCGCATCAATATAGTCCGCGTCGTAGTTCATTGCTTCTTTGTCACCTTCTACCTTATTCTGCGATTGCACGACGAAACGTTCTTTCTGATCGATCGGATCATTGAGCTCTGTGTATGAATTTGACAATTCAAAACCATTCACAATTAACTGGAACATTTCCGTATAACGCGGATCATCTGCTTTTTTTGCCAAAGGTTTCAATTCTACCGGATAGTTCAATACAAAAGTCGGCTGAATGATTTTTGGACGAACCGTTTGTTTGAAAATCGCATCAATCAATTTACCCCTCTCCGTAATACCACCACAATCAATTTTTTTGGATTGAGCGACTTTCGCCAGAGAAGCAAAATCTTCGTAGTCATTAATTTCAATACCGGAATGCTCTAAAACCAAATCATGAAAATTATGTCGTGGGAAAGGCCCGGAAAAATCAATTTCTTGATCATCAATCGTAATTGTAGTCGTACCAAGCGTCGTTCGTACTATCGCCGGAATCATCTCTTCATGCATACGCATATTATCTTCGAAATCTGCGTATGCCCAGTAGTACTCGAGCATGGTGAACTCCGGATTATGTTGCCGATCCACACCCTCATTACGAAATACTCGACCTAATTCGAATGTTTTCTCGAAACCACCCACAAGCAGACGTTTCTGCCATAATTCTCCGGCACAAATACGCAAATGCACATCGAGATCATAGGTATTGAAATGAGTATCAAAAGTCTCCGCCATCGCCCCGGAAGCAACCACTTCGAGATAAGGTGTCTCAACCTCGAGAAAACCCTGATTCTCGAGAAAATGACGTAAATGCGCAATCAACTTCGAACGAATCATCATTTTTTGACGCGCTTCCTCATTCACGAGAAAATCCAGATGACGTTTGCGATAGCGAATTTCATCATCCTGCAAACCATGAAATTTGTCCGGCAATGGCAACAAACTCTTCGAGAGCAGACGCCATTCTTTCACAAGGATCGACGCTTCGCCTTTATGTGTTTCGAACCTCTCACCTACTACTTCGAGAATATCCCCTGCATCAATTTTTTTACAAAACAATTTGTAATTATCCGCACCGAGATCATCTTGTTTGAAAGCAAGCTGAATTCGACCGGTACTATCGGCCATATGTGCAAAAGTCAACTTACCCATTTCTCTCTTGATGAAAATTCTCCCCGCAACACGCAATTTCTCGCCTACAGCCGATTTCAAGGCGGTCTCGATCATACACTCGCGACCCACCCGAGCTGGGTATGGGTTTATTCCCATCGCCTGCAAATCAGTCAATTTTTTCAACCGTACTTCACGCTCATCATTTACGTTGAGATTGTCCTCGATAATATTTGACATAAAACAGCAAAATTTGCGTAAAATAAAGCTTCATTTTACGCGAGAAATTAGTGTTTTAAGTATATCAAATGATTGACAAAAATGCAATGACGCTAGTGCTATCGATTTAGAAAAGTGATCGTCAGTTGCAAAACTGTCGCAAAAGACACCCAAAGTAAATATGGAATTTGGATATAAACGATCCAACGCGCGTGCGGATAAATACTCACCATCGCCCAAATGAGTGTTCCGAAAACAAGTAAAATATCGGCCGCCGCGAGAAAATTATTTTTCAAACCGAATTGGATCGGCGTAAAAACAAAATTAAAAATCAAATTGAGGATAAACGGTAGAGCGACCATGAAGGTGATTTGCCTGTTCCAAACCATCAAAAATACTTTTCCGAAAGAAACAGCTATCAAAATATACAAAAATGTCCAAACCGGGCCAAACAGCCAAGATGGCGGCGCCCAATTCGGTTTGATCAGATTCGAGTACCAGTTATATGTCTCCATATTTTTTTAATTAAGCTTTAGCTTATATAGTATATGCCAACGTTGACAAATGTGCAATTTTCCGCTATATTGTAATTAACTAAATTCGGAGGTTTTCAAATGGAAATGTACGTTCAAATTCAAGAGACCACTGACAAGGGGGGAAAACCCAGTATCACTTTCGTCATTCACGAAGGTGAGACTGAACAAGGGCCGATCCTTTGCCAGATCGACGGTCTCATCGTCCGGCACGGCTACCGACCAGATGAGCGACAAAGAGCGATATCAAGGAATAAAATCTCAAAGGCTCTCGCACCAAAATTATATGAAAAAGGTATCCCTGTCCATGAAGCCCAAATGATCCACATCGGACAAATCCTCATCATGTATGAATTCACGGTCAATCGATACGCCAAGATACAAAAAAAGGCGGCAAATGGAACGCGCCCATAGACCCCACAGGAACAGACGAAGCTGTTCCTTTTTTATTAAAAAATAATCCAGCACTTTACTACTTCACCCTCACAATCTCATACTCCTGCACTCCCGCCGGTAAATTCACACTCACCACATCCCCCTTCGATTTACCGAAAAAAGCACTACCAAGTGGTGATTCATTACTAATTTTTCCTGCGGCTGGATCCGCCTCCTGTGCACCGACAATAGTGTATTCACGCTCCTTTTTCGTAGCGAGCACCTTCACAGTGACGATCGAACCGAGAGTCACATTACCTGTACTCTTCCGTACGCCGAGCACGGTACTACGTTCGAGGATTGAATCGATCTCTTTCACACGACTTTGTGTCCAAGCCAAGTCTTCACGCGCGGCATGATACTCAGCATTTTCAGAGAGATCCCCCATTTGTCTCGCCTCATCGATTCTTTTGGCCAATCCGGGAATTTTATTTTCTTTCAAATCTTTCTTTTCTGCTTTCAGTTCATCGGCTTTTTCCGGAGAAATATATTGAGTTCTATCTTCCATATTTTTACTTCTATTACTCGTTAAAAAAATATAACCGCATCAGCGGATATGTATGTACCAAGTATAAATCAAAGTGAAAGTGTGGTCAAATTATTTGTCCACACTTCAAACCTGATTGAACTAATTTCTCACCCGCGCCCACCAAGCGAGGAAATCACGTGCGACTGGCACAGCCGTTCGACTTCCTTCCTCGCCTTCCTCGATCATCACTGCGAGGACGATTTGCGGCTTCTCGGCTGGCGCAAAAGCCGTGAACCATGCATGATTCGCTTTATTACTATTCCACTGCGCCGTCCCTGTCTTGCCTCCCGCCGATACTGGTAGAGACGCGAGTGCTCGGCAGGATCCATATTTCACACAATCCTGCATCCCGAGTTTCACGATGTTGAGATATGCCGGATTCACAAAATCTACCCGGCGCACAACACTCACAATCGGCATCTCTCTCTTTGTCACTGGATCGACAATCGCTTTGACCACATGTGGTTCATACAAGGTCCCACCGTTCACAACACTAGCAGTCATGAGCGCGATCTGGAGTGGGGTCGCGAGTACGTCACCCTGACCAATAGATAGGTTATAGGTATCGCCAATATACCATTTTTCATTTCGAACCGCCTGTTTCCAATCTCGACTTGGCAGAAATCCATTTGTCTCACCACCGAGGTCTATGCCTGTCTTCTCCGCGAAACCAAACTTCGCGAGATACTGCACAATTCGATCCACCCCGAGTCCGACAAATTTATCATAACCGCCACCGATATAATAATAGAAGGTGTTGACCGACCAAGCGAGCGAGCGCCGCACATCGGTGAGCCCATGTCCACCCGCCTGCCAATCAGGGAAAAACCACTGACCAATTCGTAATCCGCCCGTACTCAAAAATGCCGTCTTCGCGGTGATCACCCCCTCATTCAACGCGGCCGCCGCAATTGCGGGTTTGATTGTCGAGCCAGATGGATAATTTCCTCCAATCACCCGATTGAACAAGGGCTTATCGCTGTTTTCAGTATATTTTGTATAATTTTCTTGACTAATGCCGCCCGAAAATTCATTATTGTCAAAAGTTGGCAAACTCACGAGAGCAAGCACCTGTCCATTATTCGGGTCGAGTACTACAGCCGAACCACGAGTCTTATTAAACTTCTTCAAATAAGATGAGAGCAAACTCTCGAGCTCGGCCTGATAACGCGCATCGATCGCGAGCTTGATATGACTACCGGGCACTGGCGCCTCTTCACTCAATATCGACTGTTCTTTGCCCGCCGCATTGACCTCAATTCTTTTCTTACCATAAACACCGCGAAGGTATTTTTCATAACTATCCTCCACACCCATTTTTCCAATTTGATCATTTGGCAAATAACCTTTTTCATATAAATTATTCAATTCATCCCGATTCAACTTTCCTTCATAACCCAAAATATGCGAAAGCGAAAATACCGAAGTACTCGCGACCCCATCCCAATTCCTATTATTCAAATCCGTCTCATACAGCCTTTTACTACCCCGCTGGATGTATATGCCAGGCAAATCACCCGCTTCGATAATCATCGCGAGAGCTTGATCATATTCCAAATTTTCTCGAATGGTAATCGATTCATAACTGTACGAACCATACTCGTCGAGCAAATCACGAATTTCTCCTTCTGGCCGCATCGTCAACTCCGCGAGACGTAAAACAATTTTTTCTCTCTCCACCGCTTTCTTTGGTAAATCTTGAGGAATAATCGCCAAGGAAAAATTCGGAATATTTTTGGTGAGAGCAATCCCGTTCCGATCGTAGATTAAACCTCGTTCCGCCACGATCGGCAAAGAACGCTCTCGATTATGCTCAGCGGCGGCTCGATAGTCAGCTCCTTGTCCAATTTGTATGTAAGCCACTCGTAAAAATATTAATCCAAGGACTACCAAAACAAAAAGACCGAAAATTTTATATTTTCGTTCAGTGAAACTCGAATTGATGTGATGGTAACTCCCCTGAATACATGTTTGCCTCGTATCTGGTGATTCGAAATACATCGACTCTGTCACCCAATCTTCATGCGCAACATTCTTAATCCGAATACCAACCCCACCACTACCATCAATACCAAAAATTGATTGTTTATGATCACTGCTCATACTATTTCGGACGAAATAACCGTTTATTCAACACCGATGGACTGAGACGGAATGACAACCGACTGCTCACAAATACAACGAGACCGACCGCACATGAAGTGAATATTGCCTCATACGCAAAAGAACCCAGCATGAGTTGTGTGGTACCAACCGAAGCATAACCACCGACCCAAACCATGACCAGATATAACAAACGAAAAAAACCCACCATCATAAAACTCAAAATAATCGCCGAATACCAAGATTTGTTGGTGAATACCGAACGGTAGAGCCAATAACCCACCAAAAAGGAAATCGTACTTGCATACAGAACAATTCCAAAGGGCGTGATCGTGTATAATTCAACAGTGAAATGTGCTGCCAAAGAGAGATAGACCACCAAACCGCTCTCTCGAAAAATCAAATACAAAATCAAAATAAAAAAAATCACATTAAAATTATCAAAAGGTCGTGGCGACAAATATGTCGTCAGAAGTTGTCCACACACCATAACAATTAAACCAAAAATCACCGCAAACAGCTTGAATATTTCACGCATAGGCTCCAAATTAACGATACTCAATTTTATTGATGACTGACACCAGAGATAATTTGTCCAAACTGACGAGAGGGGTAAGCACGGCTTGTTGGAACGGTTGATAAGATTCTTTTTCTACCGCCTCAACACGTCCGATTGCGAGACCACGTGGTATCCCCGCCTCGAGACCAGATGTCACGACAACATCACCCACTGAAATGATCTCATTCTGTGGAATAAAATTCAATCGGATACTAATACCATAACCACCCTCGACAATCCCAATGCTTCTATCTCGACTCACAACGGTCGCGGCCACACGGCTTTGATTATCATTCACGAGACGCACGACCGCCTGTCGATCCTCGACACGAGCGATCTTACCGATGAAAACACCATTTTCCGTCACGACCGGATTACCGACAACAACCCCGTCATTATTACCACGATTAATAACTACAGTCGAACCGACCGGATCCAGATTTTTCCCAATTACATTTGCCCCGACACTCTGAAAAGTCGTTGAGGTAAAAAATCCTAAGGACTGACGCAACATGTTATTTTCTACTCGCAATTGATCTAATTCGGCCACCTCGACAAGCAATCGACTTTTTTCCGCCACCACTTCAATATACGCCGATCTTAGATCTTCAATCGATTTGAACACTTCGTCCTCTCCTCCTGTTTTGACACTGATCCCGTATAATTCTTGTGACACTGGCGCAACCAATCCACGCAGAGAGTTCTCAATAAATTTCAAAGCCCCTACAAAATGCAGGACAATTACCAAACCAACGACGCCCGAAACGCCTAAATAAGTTTTTAGTTTGTTCCCCGACATATTCTATTTTTTCTTAACATCACGAGCTGATGGTAACCCAACCCCAGCCAGCAAGACCGAATCTTCAAGCAATATGCCAGTACCCCGCACCACTGCCGTCAATGGATCATCTGCAATTCTGACTGGAATTTCCGCCGCGCGTGAAATCACCTTATCAATACCACGCAACAGAGCTCCTCCGCCGGTCAAAAGCATTCCCCGTTCATGAATATCCGCTGTAAGTTCTGGCGGGGTGGTTTCGAGAGTCATTTTTATGAGTTCGACGATTGTATTGATCGACCGACCGAGCGCCTCGCGTATTTGCGCATCGCTGATCATGATTTCTTTTGGGAGACCAGTCATCACATCACGACCGCGCATTGGAAATTCCATTTTCTCCCCCATCTCCATCGCTGAACCAATCTTTATTTTTATCTGTTCGGCATGTGACTCGCCGATGAACATATTGAACACTTCGCGTGCGTACTGAATTATATTACGATTAAATTCATCTCCCGCAACATTGGTCGATTTCCAAGTGACGACACCACCGAGTGAAATCACCGCCACCTCAGAAGTTCCTCCACCAATATCGACGATCATATTTCCGACCGGATCCTGAATTGGCATACGCGCTCCGATCGCGGCTGCCATTGGCTCTTGGACGATATGGACTTCACGCGCTCCTGCCGCGAGGACAGCATCTTCGACCGCCTTGATCTCTACCTCCGTCACTTCGAGCGGTGTACAGATCACAACCTTCGGTCGCGCAAACAGCGAAAAACTGCCTTCATGCACTTTGTCGATGAAATATTTGAGCATCCTCTCCGTCACTTCATAATCAGAAATAATCCCATTCGAGAGCGGCCGACTGATCACAATATACGCTGGTGTTTTCCCCAACATATTTTTCGCCTCATTTCCAACCGCCAAAATCTGCTCCGTCTTTGTATTGATTGCCACAAATGACGGCTCATTGACCACAATACCTTTGTCATGGACATAGACGAGCGTATTAGCGGTGCCGAGATCAATCCCCAGATCTTGGCTGAATTTTCGATAAAGCGCATCAAACATAACAAATTATCTTTTCACTTCGAAACGAGTATAAAAATCCGCCAATTTCAATAATTCTGTCGTACCGTCAATTCGATGGCGCAATTCAATCGCCCCATCAGCAAGCGTCCGACTACTCGCGACAATTCGCCATGGCAAACCAAGCAAATCGGCGTCTGCAAATTTCTCCCCCGCCCGAGCGTCGGAACGATCATCGTAGAGAGTCATTTTGGCACCGAGAGTTTGATAAATTTTCTCGATTTGCTCCTCTTCCTCCGGAGTCTTCGCGAGCGAAATCAAATGAAATTTGTATGGTGCCACCGCTTCTGGCCAAATAATCCCAGCATCATCGTGTGACACTTCGACGATCGTCCCCATGACCCGCGACGGTCCGATTCCATAACAACCCATCAACACCGTCTCTTGCACACCATCCTGATTAGTGAACTTATTTTCAAAAGCTCCTGAATATTTCGTCATCAATTTGAAGATATTCCCTACCTCAGTTGCTTTACGCACCTCCCTCTCGGCGCCACAATATGGGCATTTCAAACTTCCATCGGGCACCAACTCACTGTTCTGATGACGACCACAAACACAGGCATAGACATCATCCTCGCCATTCTCAATAAATACTTGAAATTCATGACTGAATTTGCTGAAAGTCCCCCCCGAAGACTCGACTACCATCGCGGCTAGCCCAAGGCGTGTGAAAATTTTATTATATGCCCCAATCACGGTCTCGTAATAAGCGTCGAGATCTTCGACGGTCGCGTGGAAGCTATACAGATCTTTCATCAAAAATTCTCGACCGCGAAGAAGCCCTGATTTCGCTCGCGTTTCATTGCGAAATTTGTCCTGAATCTGGTACACCGCCACCGGCAAATCCTTATATGAATTCACGAAATTGCGTAATAATGGCGTCACCACTTCCTCATGAGTCGCTCCCAGAGCGAAATCTTTATCCCCCGCCCCCTTCAATTTGAAAAGCACATCGAGATCGTCCCAACGTCCTGTCGTCACCCAATTTTCTTTTGGCTGTAATGCCGGCATGAGGATTTCGAGCGCGCCAATCGCGTTCATCTCTTCACGAATAATATTTTTTATGTTATTCAAAACCCGCAGACCGAGTGGCAAATATGTATAAATCCCCGCGGCTAATTTATCAATATAACCAGCCCGCAAAAGAAAAGCAGAGTTCAGGCTCACTTCATCTTTAGGAACATTTTTGGCAGTTGTAGTGAAAAGTTTCGATTGTTTCATAATATTTTAATTAGTCGAACGATTCAATAAATACATATAAATAGAGAAAACAATCATAATCGCGAAAAGAATTCCGCCGGTCATCCAATTCAAAAACCCGCGACTCGCTAAAAACAGAAAAATTAAAACTCCCGCGGAAATGATAAATGAATCACGAAAGCTCGCTCGCACCAAATGAAAAATTGATCTAGATCGTTGCGAGAAACATCTCGCCCAGAAAGAAAATAAAGAAAAAGTCCCTAATAAGGAAAAAAACAGGCTGGCATAAAAAAAGGCAAAACCAACCCCAACATCCTGGAAAGGATCAATATTAATGATGACCATAGCGAATGCCACCCAACATAAAACGGCAGACATTAGCATGATTGTGAGATATTGGCGTAAGCTCATAAAGACGAAATTTTAGCCTAACTATTGTAGCCTTTTTACCAATTTTTGGCAAGATACGCTACCGATTAACACAAATATCGCACCCGGTCAATTTCATTGCGACCAATCTCCTTGTTCATGAGCTCTACCACTTCGTTCTGATGAAGGCGTAATTCCTGCGCCACCGCGGAACTGCTACACGAAATTGTCAATGTGCGGTTTTTCATGAAGAGCGGTTTCATGAGCGCCGCCAATTCAGGAGAAAAAATTTTATCCATGATTTTCTGAGCAACCTCGATGATCTGCGCGGCCTCCACGCCTTTCGCAACACCCGCTTGATTACCAAATTTATTTTTCAATGTATCGCCAATCGATGATAAGGTTGATGGTATGGTCATATAAATTTAAGCCAAACGGTATTCACAAATATTTTTAAAGTCACAAAATGCGCAACTGCGTTTGTCCGGACTAGGTGTGAAATCTCTCATCATAATCCGATCAATCGCCGAAACAATCTTCTCCGTAAATTTCTCCAAATCTTTTTCTTTACCAATGAAGCGCAGTGGAGTGTTGTCGGTCAAATACAGATAAGTGAGATGTTCTACCGGTCCGAGACGCGATAACTGAGGTAAATTCTCGGCCGCGAGCTGATAGATGAGGAGCTGATCTCGATCATCACTCTCTATTTTTTCCTTTGTCTTACCAGTCTTATAATCGATAATCTCTAATTTACCCTCGGGCGAACAATCAATCCGATCAATCCTACCATGGACGACGTGCCCACCCATTTTCATGGAAAATGGTACTTCGAGCGCAACCGGCACTGTCCACCGATTCGTATTATCCTCATAGAATTTTTTCAGAATACGTCGACCTTCACGAAAATATTTCTCTCTCTGGTCGTGACTTTCGTACCAATCTTCTATCCACGATTCTTCATAAAATTTCAAAAACTCTTCGAGACTGGGGACAATAACTTCTCCACCCCGAACCTCGTTTAATTCAATCACCCGCGAATAGAATTTGTAAAGCGTGTTATGAATCGAGGTACCAAAACTCATCGCCCCACCACGCGCTTTTTGAATACGCAAAATCGTGTCTAATTTGTACTGATAAGGACAAGTCAAATAGACTTTAATTTGTGAAATAGAAAATTTGTCTGGCAATGGCAATTTGCTGTCAATCGCCTGTGGTTTTCTATCGGCAATTTTATCAAATTTGGAAACGTCTTCTACCATAGTTCCCGCTTCGAGTCCAGCCTCGCTTAGGAAACGACTCGGTTTGCATTTCTGCTTCCGACCATCATAATATTCCGCATAAGACAAATACAGACCACTCTTCGCACGAGTCGTGGCTACATAGAAAAGCCGCCGTTCTTCTTCGTAGTGACCATCTCCTTCTGGTAGAGATTCTTTTATCAGGGCGACAGGAACATCGATTTCTCCACCGTGATTGCGCGATGGAAATTTACCCTCGATCAAAGCTGGTACAAAAACATATTTGAATTCCAAACCCTTTGAATTGTGTACAGTCATTAAATTGACCGAATCGGGAGTGTCTTCCGGACGATACTTCTCCCCCAGATCTCCAGAATCGAGCACCAACGCGAAATACTTCATGAATGAATCAAGTGTCGGCACTACTGCTTGTTTTTCGAAATTGTCCAAAAAATTAAAAAACTGGCGCAATTCGAAAATCTGACGCATCGCCTCGCTATCACCTCGCACTTCCGCTTCGGTCAGCCATTTGAGATAACCGCTTCTTTCAAAAAATTTGAATAATATGATTGTCGGTTTCTCGCGTCTGGCGGATTGCATGCCGAAATCTATTTCCGCAATTAATCTCTCCGTACCCGAAATCCCCTCAACCGAAACTCCGATTGTCGCCGCGATTTTCACCGCTTCGAACAAGGAAATACTTTTACGATCCGCGTGAGTGGTGAGAAGACGAATATCATTATCGGAAATTCCAAAAATAGCCAAATTGAGGAGGCGGTAAATGGCATCATTTTCGTGATAACTCTGGACTGCTCGCAGATACGACATCGCATCGAGTACGACTGGTTGACGATATAGACCACGCGCCGACATGACTTCATATGGAACACCAAGCCGATCGAAAGTATTGGCAATTTCGTCAATATGGGCATTGCTACGCACAAGCACTGCAAAATCATTCCAAGATAAATCCGGCTGATTTGCACGTAATTCGGCAATTTTTTCGGCAATCCCGCGAATTTCATTGTGGCCATTGTCATGAGCTCGCAATTTCACTTCCCCCTTCTCGCCACCCACGGCCCTAAGTTCTTTCGTGAGCCCAAGTCTACACTCCAATCGATCTGGATCATTGTTTTTCACCACCCGATAAGCCAAATCGAGAATATCTTGCCCTGAGCGATAGTTTTCTGTGAGCACGACCTCGCGCGCATTCGCAAAATCTGTCTTGAAACGCAAAATATTTGACACCGAAGCGCCGCGGAAAGCATAAATCGATTGATCGTCATCACCAACAACTGTGAATTGAGCGCTTTGAGTAAGCATTTTGGCCAGTTTATACTGTGACCAATTCACATCCTGAAATTCGTCCACCAGGACATATTTGAATTTGCGACAAAGTACCGCGAGAATATTTGGTCGTTTTTCAAATAATTTTACGGTATAGAAAATTAAATCCGAAAAATCCAAATAATTATGCTCCAGTAAAATTTGATTGTAAGTCTGATAAGCTTTGGCGAGTTCTATTATTCGCTCTTTTTCTATGACATTCACATCCCCCGTATCGAGTTTGATTGATTCCGCATATGCTAAATATTCTTCCGGCGTAATCAGCTCATCTTTGCAAGCGGAGAAATGTTTGAGGAGAGCGTGCAAATGCTTGGCCGGATTGCCGAGCGGACGATAATAGTCGAAATCGAATCGATCTAAATTCTCACGCATGAGCATCCAAGTATCTGTCGCGGTGAGAGTTTTGAATTTATTCGGGAGACCAATTTCGAGACCATATTTCTCGAGAATGCGTGTACAAAAAGCATGAAAAGTGTGCACCCACAAATCCACAAATCCCCCCTCTAAAATATTTTCTACTCGATCGGAAATTTCCCCAGCCGCTTTGTCGTTGAACGCGAGCGCCAAAATCTCATCCGGCTTGGCTAGGCTGGATTCAATAATATAAGCAATTTTTTCAGTAATTACTTTGGTCTTACCTGTCCCCGCTCCCGCTACGATGAGAAGCGGACCCGATGTGTATTCCACCGCAGTTTTTTGTGCCTGGTTCAACTCATTCATAACATTTCAAAATAGCCTAATGCCTAATTCGAGCAAACTATTGATTGCTCTAACCAACCAACTTGCTGACGTTTTCTTTTTTAGGTGGTGCTTTCTTTTCCTGGTACTTATAATACGCTGTTGTCATCATCGTCCCAAGCGCGCAACCAAAAGCGTATAATACTACCAATTTCCAATTACCAATATCGCTCACTACTTTTTCAAGCACATAATACCAAATAAGAATATTAATGATGGTGACGACCCCACTCGCAATGATTTTGGAATCCGTGACGACTTTTGTCCAAACACTGACGATTATCATCTCAATGATACCGACAAAGAAAAGTGCCATAATTTTATTTATATTTTACTATCAATTATTTCTTATCCCAAAAAGCGTGTGCATCTTCTTCCATTCGATCGAGACGATCATAATAATCCGCAAATTCGTTGAGATGGGCTAATGCAATTTTACCGGTCAACACAGCATCATCCCCCGTCACATCTGTGAGTGAATTCTCTGAACCATGCTCGAGTTCTACATTCATGCCACGATGAAACTGCGCTACGTTGTATTTATCCCATTTGATTCCGAGAAACTCCCCGATAGCTTTGGCTTCCTCCTCGGAAAAACGCAACTTCCCGTCACGCAGTTCCGGACCTTTCATTTTCTTCGCAACCGCGAGAATGTAGATAATTTCGAGAATTCCCATTGTATTGATGAAAAGCAAGGCCACAAACCAACCAACACTCTTCAGACGAGCCGCTCGCCAGAGAGCGAGACCTTTCCAAACAGCTGTCCAAATAGACGCCGCAACCAAAAAAAACACAAAACCGCCAGCCATGCTAGCTATCCCCGCAAATGAAATGTTCTCCATAAAAAATATAATACCGCGCCTAATTGCGCGCATGCCTGTATTATGACATTTTTCCCAAATAAATGCAATAAAAAAAGGAGTGGTCGAAACCACCCCAAAAGAACTAAGGTTCAAAACTCAAAAGATCAAGTAATCACCAAGCTCGCCTCCATTGTATTCATATCTACCACTACCGCAATCGGCACGAAATGTCGTGTCAAAATATCAGAATATTTATGTTTTCGCATCACATCCATACCGAAGCGGAGATACTCCAAAGCCTCAATAACTGCCAAATGCCGATAACGTTCCTTACGGTAACCTTTACTGGCTACAAACAATCCGCCATCCATATTAATTTTCCCCTCGATAATATTGCGTGCAACCAGATTCAACCCGACCAATAAGTCATCAGCCGGATTCAATGACCACTCCCCAACATGAAATGTCAGATTATCCGGAGAATACCATTTGTGCCCATCGCCAAAACAAATATCTCTCTCACAGTGGAACAAACGTCGTTCTGGTTTAGGCCAGACAAACAATTCTTCTTGTCTCTCCACCGCATTGCCGAGTAAATATGCGAGAGCCCGGATTGAGCCATCATCCAAAGTACGCGAACTATCAACAGTGGAGATTTTTTGAAGTGGCTCCAAAAAATCTTTATCTTCTTGACCGACATGCGATCTTCCCTGTACTCTGATGGCCACATTCCCTGATGGATCAAGCACCCCCACCGAATCATCGTCGGTATCGAGACACATTCTGATGCAATCTACCTGAGGGAAGGCTCGCTTGACTTGCCGATGAAAAATTTCCACGCCAGCAAGCGCTTTTTTGATGTCGTTATTCATAGCGGCACAACCATGATCTCTGTGTCTCCCAGACTCATGCGCTGTACCAATGAGGAGCGTACCGAGACCGCGACCTTCCGCATACTCAACAGCATGACGGATATGATCACCGACCGAACGCACCCCGAGAGAATATATTCCGCCCGGCGAAGTCATTTCATGCAGAAATTCGACCATTGTTTTGAAGACCTTGGCCATCTTCACTCGGCCATCAATACACGAAGTGACAACGGTAATCACCCCTAATTTATCCTCCAATGAAAATACTTCATTACGTACTTTTTGATACTCCTCCATATAGTACCGATTGTACCCCAAAAACATCTCCACCAATTCACACTGACCCATTTTCGCCTCCCTAATTGTAAAAAACAAGGAGGTTATATTTAAGCACAAAAAATACCGCTTGTCAACCAACGGTATTTTTGATCATTTTTACTTTATTTGATTACTCACTCCACTAAACTTCTTTTATCTCCACTCGACCGTTATCCAAAATATCAGCAATCGCAAATTTTACCTCCACACCCGAGACCAAACCCTCGATCACCCCTTTTGCTTTCTGCATATCTTCCCTATATTTGGTTTTCTCGGTCACGAGATCCGAAAAAGCTGAATGCCCGCCATACGCCCCACAATCCGTATGGTGCATGAGATAAATAATTTTGGTATCATGCAATTTTTTTGATAATGCAATTTGCTTCAAAACAAATTGCGCGTCCGCGGAATCCGGATCATCTGCAATCGCTTTCGCAATCCCAGCGACAGAAATAATATCACAGTCATTGACGAGATTCTTCGAGGCCAGCCAATCATGAATATCACGAGTGAGGCGAAAATCCATACACCGCACCAAAGTTGCCGAACAAACATGTGCCATAAACAAAAAGTTAAAAAATAATTTGCTTAATTTATATCCGCCACTTTCTCAATCTTCGCACCGACCGCACTCAAAACTTCAGTCACCTTCTCATAGCCACGTTCAATCGGATAAGGATTGCGGAGGACCGAACGCCCCGGTGCCGCGAGCATCGCGATGAGCACAATCATCGCTGGACGAATCGCTGGTGGACAGATGAGCTCATTGGCGCGAAACTTGGTCGGACCTTCCACAAACACACGATGTGGATCAAGTAAAGTAATTTTCGCACCCAATTTCTGTAATTCGAGATAATAGATCGCCCGATTTTCATATACCCAATCATGCACCAGACTACGCCCGCGCGCCCGTGTGAAAATCGGTACAAAAAACGGTAAATTATCAATATTCAATCCTGGAAAAGGACGTCCATAGATTTTGTCTGGTAAGGCCGAGAGTGGTGACGGTTCGATCACGACATCTGCCAAACGAAATTTTCCCGAATTACTCTGTCTTTCATTTTTCAAAGAAAATTTCTGCCCCATTACCCGCAATTTTTCCAATTCCAATTCCAAAAATTCCATCGGACAACCCGCAATCGTGAGTGGTGAAGCGGTCGTGATCGCAATCGAAATATATGCCATTGCCACGATCGGATCCGGCATGACGGCATATTCAATCTTGTTTTTCAACTGAGCCACCCCACGAATCCGCAAAGTAGTCGAACCTATTCCTTCAATTTTCGCGCCTGCCCGATTCAAGAAAAAACACAGATCCTGAACCATATAATTGGCGGAAGCAAATTTGATCACCGTCTCGCCTTCGGCCAGCACCGCCGCCATAATCGCATTTTCTGTTGGTGTGTCGCCGGATTCATACATGATAATTTCCGTGCCCTGTAAATTATTTGTCACGACCTCGTAATATTTATCGCGCGAACGTGCCGTCACACCCAATTTCTCAAGCGCATACAAATGTGGCCGAACTGTTCTTTCTCCCAATTTACAACCGCCGGATTTATATAGTCTATATTTCTTCTCACGTTTCGCGAGAGCCCCGAGCAGGAGCATCGACGAACGTGTCACCTCACAAGCATGCTTATTGATCCGCACCATTTCCAAATCACCTCTCGTATCCAAAACAAGAGTATGCTCGCCACGCCATGCAATCCCCACACCAAGACTTTCCAAAATTTCGAGGATTCTGTCCACTTCTTCGATTCGTGGCACATCTCGCAAGGTCACTTCACCCTTCACCATGAGCGCCGCGCAAAGTAGAGAAACTGCCGAGTTTTTCGCTGAACTTACCGGTAAAACACCTTTTAATTTTCTTCCACCCTCAATGATGAATTTTGCCATATTAATTGATTTTTATTGAGAAATACGCTATGATTATACCTGATATTATGAAATAAATCAAACCTTCCCAAATATGGCTTTCCCTGATTCAAAACTTTCCAAAACCGTCCGACGAATCATCATGACTAGTGTTTTTATACTGTTTTTCATTACTGCTCCAATTATTCTCTCCTACACCGCCGGCTATCGCTATAATTTAGGAAATGGCAAAATTGAACGTACTGGCGTGATTAGCCTCGATGCCACCCCAAACGATGCTGATTTTTATATTAACGATAAATTGATTGGCCAGAAATCCCCCCTACGTATCCCCAATGTTGCGCCCGGTTCATACCACATATCCATTCGCAAATCAAACTACCACCCATTCGAAAAAGATATAATTGTCCAAAGCCAACAAACTACCTATATAAAAAATATTTTTCTTTACGCCAACACTCTATCAGAAAAATACTATACGAAAGATATCAAAATACGAGAAATGAAAGTTTCACCTACCGGAAATTATTTTCTCTCCATCCAATCCCCCAATTCAGCTAACCTAGAAAAAACGAGCCTAATCCTGACTAACACCCGCAACGGTGAAGAGCAAATTTTACGGGAAATAAAAACTGGAGAATCGTTGGATTTTTCATGGTCACCTTACACCGATTTTATCCTACTCAAAAACAAAAATAGTCTGAGTATTCTCTCTGCTGAAACTCCTGTATCTGTCCGAACTGAAACTTTTGATGAAAACACTCAATACATTTGGGGACATTCTTCAAGCGCGCCAGAAATTCTTGTCCGCGCCGGAGACAAAGTCCGCATACTGACAAAAATCGGCTTAACAGACATCGCGACCACGACCGCCACAGCCTGGTTCGTGGACACCAAAGGCCAACTATGGACTGCCGACGATGACAAAATCCTCGTCCAGCAAAACCCGAATCAACCTCGCGCTTACTCTCTACCGAATAAACCAATCTCAATAATTGACATTGATGAAAAACGCGCAATTATCGAAACAGAGGGAGGTATTACCATCATTAAATTTACTGGTGGCGAACCCGAAATCCATACCATTTCTTCCGCAGTCGGATATTATTTCAACACCCATACCCGAGAATGGCTAATTTGGACTGATTGGGAATTATGGTCGATATATACCGACGGTTCGGCGACAATTCTCAATCGAACTGGAGAAAAAATTATTTCTGCTCGCCCACTCGACAAATACGGCGTCCTCCTCATTACCACTCCGAAAGGTATTTTTGCTTTCAACCCTGGATACTATGTCACCCAAGAACTTATTCCCGCGAATAATGTCTCTGAAGCTGGCGCAAATGCTGAAAAACGTCTTCTATATTTTCTCGGAAAAGTCGGTGAAAAAATTGATATCTACCAGTTGAAGTATTAGACAAAATTGTCAACTTGCGCTTCCACTCAAAATTAAATATAATAAAACAAAGCCAATTAATTTAACTTAATAAAAACATCCATATGAATGAGACAGCCCGGAGCACCCAATTCGACGGGGCGACTATTAGCCCACGAAAAGAGTACAACGAAGACCAAGGCAAACGACGCAAAAACCAAGAAGATATTGAAATCAGCGGCGGTGATCCTAATAAAAAAATATTTTACGATGATTCAAAAATAAAAAAACTCGACACCGTGACACTTGAAATCGCCAAACGGCCCAAAACCCCACAAGAATGGGGAGACTTCCTGAACAAAACCCTTTACCCCTATCACAAAGAATCTATTGATTTCAGCGAAAAAATTGCAGAGCACAGAGATGAGATAATGACTTTGGATGATTTCTATAATAAAATCGTCTACAAAACACCGCTTGTGGGGGCAGATGTAGTGATCGTGAATGATATGCAAAAAGCTCTAAAAGGTACTGCCTAACAGCCAAACTCCTAAAACAAAAAACAGACCGAGATTGTCGGTCTGTTTTTTGTTCTATCCTACCACCACACAACCACGCGTGACAATAACCAATAATATACGAACATTACCGGATTGCCAATATATTTCAGCACGGGATTTTCAATCGCCGCTTCTTGAAATTTAATTACCGCCACCATCGCACGCAATAATTTGCGATCCGAAGTAACTCGATCCGCCATCAATTTTCTCCTCTTCACTAACCAGAACTTCCACGACCCCCACTTCAGCCAATACTTATACACCTTCCACTTCTCCCCCACCCAACCGCCTCGCCAAGCGAAAAACCACAGAGCAATCTCCATGACAATAAACATCGGTAGAATGAGTATCAAAGTCGGGCAAGAAAAAAACAAAAGCAGGATCGCATAACGATTTCGTTCCATCCAAAAATATTTTGAAATTGATTTGGAAAATTCATATTTATGAAAAAATTCGGAAGCTTTCACCATGACATTGCGATAGCCCGCTGTGAACAAACGCAACGAATAATCAGTATCCTCATGATACATGAAATAATCTTCGTCCCAATAGCCAAATTTCTGTAATAAATCAGTCCGCATCATAATCGCGGCGCCGGATGCGTAGGCCACATCCTTCACAGCCGGAAGTACTACTTCATTTTTTTTCTTTTTGTAGAAATCACAATATCCAAAACCGAGAAAATGCAGACAATTACCAGCCGAATTGATGCTGTCCACAGCGGGATGGAGCAAAACTAGAGATTGTGCCGCACCAATCTTCGGATCGGCGTCCATCACTTCGACCAGCGCCTTGACGCAATTCTCTCCGAGATAACCATCGCCATTATGCAAAAATACATAATCGAAACCATGTTCCACCGCCCAACGCATTCCGAAATTATTTCCACCGGAAAAACCGAGATTCTTATCATTTTCAATAATTGTCGTGTGTGGCAAGTGCGCGGAATTCTTTTCTATTTCTGACCGGATATACGGCACGGCCGAAGGTTCATCTGGTTTATGCGAATTATACACAATCAAAAATTCCAAACCCTCGCGCGGGTATGACTGAGCGGCAACACCCCGAATCGCATCAGTGAGATACCGCATTGGCTCATTCGACCACAATAGATACATTATGACAACTTTCTTCATATTAATTTGCGTAATATTTATGATTGCCACGCCATTTCCAAAAATACTTGAGCCAGCTAACCAAATGAACACGGGCGTATTTGTTTTTTATGAGTGCCATCACGACACCCGGCACTTTGGCGGAAGCCCGTCCGTGCGCGTGTTTCAACACCACATCGTGCACGAAATATACCGCCCAGTTTTTCTCCCACATTCGCTTGCACCAATCCATGTCTTCGAAATACATCCAAAACAGATCGTCAAATCCTCCTACCGCCAAGTACGCTTCACGACGCACAAACATCGCCGAACCCATAATCGCATCTACCGGTTTGGTCGATGCATGATCGAAATCCTTCATGAGAAAACAATCGGCAATAATTTTCCCTTTACCCACTCTCCCCCACTTCGTGCGACTAAAAATTGGTTGGAGAAATGTCGGAAAGCGCCAACAAGAATATTGCAGTGAACCATCAGGATAAATAATCTTTGGTCCGGCCATACCCACATGCGAATTTGCTTCCATGAAATCATATAGGCGACGTAAGAAATTCTGCCCTAGCATAAATTCCGTATCTGGATTCAAAACAAAATAATACTTAGCCTCAACCGCGGACAGCGCTTTGTTGTGAGAAGCGCCAAATCCGAGATTCTTGTTTTGTTGAATATAGACAGCATTGGGAAATTTTGCTTTCAACTCCGTCTCGAGTCCATCGCCAGATGCGTTATCCACGACTGCCACCTGCCAATTCAAACCCGAATTAACCGAATCTACCGCGAGAGTTTCGAGCGCGGTCTGAATTTCTTTTTTTTCCTTTGTGTTGACGAGGGTGATGCAAATATCAAACATAAAACCATCTCCTCAGACCACGCCAATGCGTTTTGCGCGATGCTTTTATAGCCTGCCGTGCCGCATACGTGTATTTACCGTTCTTCAAAATTTCATACCAGGCCCGAATTATCATTCCCGGATTTGTGAACAGGAAATACCCAAACTTTTTCAACTCATACCAAAATATGAACGGGAAATCAATCAAAAAATTCTGCCAATACTCGTTTTTATATAAAGTTCGCAAATGGTTCTTGTATGAATGATACCGCACATAATCCGTCTGATACTGTTTATTCTGGGCGGCCGACCAATCCGAAAGTCCGCGCGGGCCAGCGGCCGTGCGATCATGGTATGTCACCGTGTCGAGCAATACATAGGAAGTATAGCCAGCGTTACGGAGACGGTAAGCAATGTCCAAATCTTCTTTATAGCTATGATAAGTCGGATCGAGAATATCTCCGCCTGGCAAGAGCACATTCTGTAAAGCACTCGTACGAAATACCGGCATAGCCCCCGACACCCCGAACACTTCCACCATGGTCTGCTGAAACAGTTTCGCCACATGCGGATTGGCGGAATCCCCCACCCACTCTTCACGCGTGAGCCATTCGACAGCGCGTCGATTGCGTAAGAGTCTGATACCGATCGCGTCCACAAAGTTCGTGAAACCTAGACCAGCCCGTTCTGAAATTGACCCCACCGCCATCGCCGCCTCTACGATCGCGAAATCCCAACGCATCAAACGTACTGAAACACCAAAAACCTCTCTATGCCTCTCCAAAAAATCTACACAATTCTGTAAAACATTTGGCATGAGATACATATCGCTATTCAACATCAAGACATAGGCGGCGCTGGTTTTTTTGAAAAGCAAATTCTGCCCACCGGCAAATCCAATATTCGTCGGTGATTGCACAACTTCCACATTGACACCAAGTGTGCGATAAGCGTTCTCGACCTTCGAAAACATCTCTGTCGATAGACCATTGTTCAAAATCTTGACTTCAAAATCCTGAAAGGTTTGTCTTTTTAGAGATTCGATCAAAAATGGCAAATACTTCAATTCCTTCTCGTGATGATAAATTGTATTTAGAGACAATGTCGCCATATTTATATTTTAGTTTTTTCGCGATGAAAAATGTTCATAATTGATTCATGAAAAATTACCATCCCGACGGCAATAGGACGAAGCAGAAAAATCAATAACCATGCCGGAACTGAATGCCATTTGCGAAAATAAGCCACCATACTTTCGGTAAATTTTTTCTGTTTCCACACATTACCAATTTTTTTGAATGTTTGGCTTACGTGATCAATACAGGCAACATCGGTGAGATACATTACTTTATACCCATGACGCCAGCACTCGCGACAAGTGTCCACATCTTCGAACCAGAGAAAATAGCGTGGATCGAAAGCAAAGCCCATTTTGGTGTACAATTCACGCCGCATGAAAATAAATGCCCCACGCACCGAATCCACTTCACCCGATTGATTGAAATCACGATCTTCATACATGTAAGAAGACAATAATTTGGGGAACATGTGAGAAAGTTTCAGCAGAATCGCAACCTGATCAAGCGATCCAGGGAAACGACGCGGTGTCGCATCTTTATTTAGACTTCCGTTCTGGTCAATCATTTTCGGTCCAACGATACCAACATCCATATGTGTCTGCATCCAATCGACTAAATATTTCAGAGAGCCGGATTGGACAATATTGTCCGGATTCAAAAAAAGCAAATAATCACCACTCGCTTCTTTTGCACCAATATTATTTGCACGCCCAAAACCTAAATTTGCGCCATTCTCAATAATTTTTACATTTGAGAACTCGCGCTTTAGCATGGCAACAGTATCATCAGTCGAACCGTTATCGGCTACAATAATTTCAAATGATATTCCATCTGCTCCGTCAGAAATTGAGCGCAGACAACTACGAAATAGATCACTTTGGTGTGTGAGTGTGTTGTACGTGACGATAATGACGGATAAATTCATATTATTTGTCTTCATCCTTCAGATATTCCGCAAGTGCTTCCTGCCATGTTCGCTGGTGCGGTAACTTATTGTTTGCCAACACTGAATATGGCGGCGGTAGTGCCGGTCGAGGAAAAAACTCGCCTTTGACAGGATTAATCTTAACATCAATACCTTTTAATTTAAAAATTCCGACCGCAAATTGATACCAACTGCATTCGCCTGAATTTGTGCCATGATAAGTACCGTAAGGTAATTCCTTCATCACAATATCAATACTCAGACCAGCCAGATCGGGAGCGTAGGTAGGTGATGCAATTTCATCATTCACCACATTTAACTCCGTCTTCCCTTTATTTTCCACCAAATCAAGCATGAGATCGACAAAACTTAATTTCGATTCTGGTCCGGTTCCGCGCGCGCCAAAAAGCCGTGATAAACGGATAATATAGAATTTCTTTCCCGTTTTTAATAAACTATTTTCGCCGAGCAATTTTGTTGCACCGTATTTCGAAATTGGATTGCCAATGTCTGTTTCAGAATATGGCGAATTTTTGTCTCCCTGAAAAATATAGTCCGATGAATAGTGAACTAATGTCGCGCCAATCTCATCCGCAAGAATTCCCAGTTTACCGGGAAATTCACCATTGATCATATTTGCTAAAGTGAGCATTTTATCGTCCGTCTCAATCCCGTTCACATTATTAATCGCCGCACAATTAAAAATCACATCCGGTCGCAAATTACGGACTTTCGCAATATAGCCTTCCATGTCTAAAATATCACCATCAGCCTTGTCCCAGGCAACAAAAGGTATTTTTTTCCCTTTGAACGCGGTTTGTAGGGCTGTGCCGAGTGTTCCCGCCGCCCCAATAATTAGGGCTTTATTGATGTTCATATTATGAATACTTTAACACAAAAAATCAGAATTGACAAGTGAAGTTACCTTTCCTGAAATAAAATACCCCACACAATGTTCTGTGTGAGGTTCGAGCGCTTTATCAGCACTAAGAACGAAAATGCACAAGATGAATTGGCTAGGCGCCTGATGCGATGATGCCACGAATGGTGGCCAGAAGCTTCATGGCCGCTTCCTTCTGGTTCGGAGCCGACCAATCATCATCTTTTTCGACAGGCGCAAGCACTTCGACGGCCTCATCGATCCGACTCGCATCCATGTACTTGCGAGCCAGGAAAGCCGCGCGACCCGCCGCATCCTTCGAATGACGTTCCGTCATCGAGCGGAGAAGGTCGTTGTAGCCTTCTTCGTCCCAATCGATGTGGCCCGCTTCGTAAAGACCAGCACAGACTTTCTCGTACACGACATGCCAGTCATCGTCACGCTGATCCTCAGGAACTCCATTCAACATATTGAGCGACCAGAGATTGCACTCGCGTTGCATCTCAGGGTCATCGGCATTCACTGCCGCGTTGGCCGAGGCGACGTTATGACTCAAAAGTGCGGCGATGACATGCTCCCGAGTCTCCACAGGAGGTGGCGTCTCGTCGTCAGGGTTGTCTTCTGGGTCGACGAATCCGAGATCAATGATCATCTGATTCATCACCTCAATGAACGCATCAAAGAGTCTTATAGACTCCTCCGCCACGTTGTACCCTTCCTCAAGGCGTCGGAGCATAGCTGCGGCCTTGTAGATGACAACCACACCCGCGAACGCAGAGCTGTAGGGGTGGCCCTCCAATTTGATAAGGGCATCCTTCAAACCATCGGCCTTGGTCTGGCCTTCGAGGGCCAGAATTTCTCTCAAAGTCAATCCCATCTCGATCCTCCTACCCACCAATTAGGGTTGGAAAGATTGTCCGTCCACATCCCTGTTTCACTTCCGCTTACGCAGACACAGAAATATGGTGTCCGGCAACGCCGAGACCGTCTCGATATTGTCGGCACAAAAATAATGACAAGCTATTTGCCAGCATTTTTGTAATTTATGTAAAATATCACTCTTTCACCGGACTTTCCGACCAAGAATCAGTGATACCATAACCTAAAATTGAATTTTTGTCAAGTACCCGACAGAGTTCGGTGATTTGGCTTGTTTCAGGCAAAAATACCCCATAGCCAATATTTCGATGCGGAGCTTCCTCGGTACCGACATTTTCTTTGTATTGAAACTTCAAACGCGTGTTCCTCACCGAGATACTCACCCCTTCTTCCCCTTTTAGACCTGACATATCACGTAAACTATTGAGTAGTTTTTCTAATCCTTCACGAATTCCACCTTCGACGTTTTTGGTATTTGCTAATTCAACCAAAACAGGGTTTGCAGTGCCATCTTCACTAATCGAAGTTAAATATTTTCCGTTTGGAAACTGTACGGCACAAAAAACCGACGCCTTATACTTTTCTAAATCTTCCCCCGCTTCCTCAATTTCTGGCTCACGCACTGGACCCAGATCACGCCCCGATTCGTCTGCTTTCAAAAAGTAATTCCTCGAACCGCGATAATCCCCCATCGCGCGTCTAATTTTCACTTCCAAAAGTTCTGTATCGACAATAAGATTCGCATAACGAACACTTGTGGCACTCGCTAGAGCCCGTTCGACAAAATGTAGAGCTTTTCCGAAATCACCTAATTCCAAACACAGACGCGCAATTTCCAATTCTGTCCGCCCGATATGATTATTATCACCTAATTCAACACGCCTGCGAAGCAAGTCTTCAAATTTGCCTACCATGTCAGCGTGCAAAACACCACGCGACCGAGCGTCGACCAAACCATGCTCAATTTTCATTCTCTGCCACATCGCTTCTGGAGAATTTTCTTCCTTGATAATTTCTAGACCATGTCGATTGAGTTCACGGCTCACATCGTGTTGCTTGCGCCGACTTTGGAATGAAGCGAGACAATTCAAACCGTTAGCGAGCGCCACATTCGATCCGAAACCATTCTCATCCACGAGCATGCCTGCAATACGATTACCAAAATCATTTTTCTGATGAAAATATACACCCGCTAATTCCGAAAAAAATAGCGGTGGCAAACCATTATCTACGAGCATGCGCATGTCGTCAGCATTTAGTTCTCCAATTTCTTTTCCAGCAGAGGCCCGCAATAATTTGTCAAAAGATCGCGATAATACCCCGAGATACTCCCCGTCCGAACCTTTCTGAACTACCATATTTTCGACCACTCGTAAATCAGAAAAATTTTCTAATATTTTATTCGAATCACTTTCTTCGTCTAACTCCGTCGACCGATCGCGAACATCGAGATTGCCAAAAAAAGGCACCCTACCGCTCTCACGTGGTGGCTCGAAGCTCCCCGGTTGACCCCGATCAAGAATCATAATTTGGTAATCATCTCTCTATATGCGTCATAATCCTCCACATAATCACTCCGATCTGGATTATAATTGGTCGAGGAAAGCGCCATGAGAACAGCATCTGGAGAAATATCTTTGAACCCATGCCACACATAAGCGCCCACATAAATCGCATCACCGGGACCAGATATGAGTATTTCTTCTTTTCCGTTTCCTCGGTCAATTATCGCCGTACAAGTACCGCACTGCATGATGAACAATTCTTTTTCAATTTTATGACAATGCTGTCCAGTATCCGCGTGAAAATCTTGTAAAAAATAGATTCGTCTCACCTCAAAATCAATAAATTCATTTAATTCGGCAAATGAATATATCGCTCGCTCATTTTTAACAATTTTTAAATTCAATTTTTTGAATACTAATTCCATATTATATATCCTTCTTTGCTTGCTGTTCTTTTTCTCGTGCCTCACGTGTCGGGGCATGATTGATCTTGTAAGCGTCATCATGTTTTTCCCACAATTTCTGCACCCAATCAGTGTGCGTCAAATACCAATTAATAGTCTCAGACATTCCGACTTCAAACTGATCACGTGTAAACTCCGGTTTCCATCCGAGTGACATGATTTTCTGAGCATCGATCGCGTAGCGCAAGTCATTACCCGGGCGATCTTCGACGAATTCAATCATCGTCTCAGGCTTACCCATGATACGCAAAATCATTTTGGCGATTTCCAAATTATTCCTCTCATTATCCACACCTACGTTATACACCTCACCTGGAATACCCGCTCGCAACATTAAATCCAGTGCCCGACAATGATCCGTCACATGAATCCAATCACGCACATTTTTCCCGTTGCCATGCATGAGGATCGGTTTATTTTTCAAAAGACGAAACACTGAAGATGGAATCAATTTTTCCGGATACTGAAATGGTCCATAGTTATTGGAGCAATGCGTGACTACCACCGGTATGCGATGGGTGACGAAATACGAATGGCAGAGCATGTCTCCTCCGGCTTTCGCCGCCGCATACGGCATATTAGGGCAAATTGGGGTCGATTCGGTGAACCTCTCAGTAGAATCCAATTGCAATGTTCCGTACACCTCATCAGTTGACACGTTTACAAATTTCGCAATCGGAAAACGACGACAAATATTCAAAATTGTCAAAACACCGAAAGTATTCGCCATCACAAATTCCGTACAATCGCCAAAAATCGAGCGATCTACATGCGTCTCGGCCGCGAAATTGATAATATGATCAATCTGATACTTCTCCACGACTTCCGATAATAGTTTATAATCACAAATATCACCGCGAATGAAAGTGTAGCGTGATTTCAGTTCAATGTTTTCTTCAATACCGCGCAAATTGTCTTCATTGCCAGCATATGTCAGTTTATCATAATTCACCACCTCATCATGCGGATAGTTCTCGAGGATATAGTGAATGAAATTGGACCCGATGAAGCCGGCCCCGCCACAAACCAATATTTTCATAAGTTTCTCAAATACAGCGCTATCATATCACAATTTTACCCCTATGTAAAGTAGTGAATCGACCAGATTTCAGCGCAAGTTCTTCTTCAGAAAATCCACATACGGAATCGCCGTCGGGTCAAATCCTGCTACCAAAGCGGAATAAAATGATAGATATCCACTCCAAACAATCGCGGCCAGCGCCTCTGATAGATCCCCAGCACGCGGAATTTTACAAACTGCAAATTTTATTTTATTTTTTTTGAGAATCTTCTGTGTAAGTGCGACACGCAACTTGATTTTCTCTGGATAATTCTCCGAATCCAAAAATACAAAACCTAAATTGCGTTGATTGGTTTTCGGTAAAAATAATCCCTCGATCAAATGATGATTCAATTCCGGCAAAAGAAAATAACCACCAAATCTCTTCGCATTTTCGTTAGTTTGGTTAGCGGCGACATGGGCTGAACCGGCGAGATGTCGCGCCCCCACAAACCACCACTCTCGACTCATGAATTCCACCGCCACCGCCCGCGCGGAATTTGACACACCGACCGAAGTACATCGTTTCCCCATCGTGATTACCGACTGCTCGACTTCGTCCAATTCTCCGTCGGTAATATCGATTACCTGTGCTTTAGCAAGAATAATTATTTGACCAATTATAGAATACCCGAGACCCATACGTGGCGAACCACAAGGATTTTCTTTCGGATCGAATACCAACGCCGGAATTTTCTTCTCTCGTGCCCATTCGACCAATCTCCCTCCAGCCGAGAGCATGACGACATTTGCTTTCCGCTCATGCGCTTCGGCCGCCGCCGAGAGCGTCTCTTCTGTACTACCCGAATAACTTGAAGCAATTACCAAAGTATCTGGCCCCACATAATCCGGTAAAATATAATCCCGAACAATTTCAATCGGACATTGCAAATCAAACACACCCCGAATCACATCGGCTGCGAGCACCGATCCACCCATACCACAAACAATTACATTTCTAGGTGAACGATAGTTTTCTGGCAACATAAACGCTTTACCGAGATGACGCACCGCTCGAATCTGATCGACGAAGCCCGCGAGCGAGCCATACATATTTCGACTGTCAAATTTTTTAATCAAACGATCCCAATTTAATTTTTTCATAAAAAATTATTTTACTCTACCCTCTTCAACGGCCAATTTGGTGGTTGGCGACAACACCAATACCTTGAAAACATAATTAGTATTCAACTGCTCTCCCCCGTTCGATCTATTCAAAACCGCCGCAAAAGACGGACACTGCTCACGCAAAAATCTCCCAAAATCTTTTCGAACGACATCATAGACCACCGTCTTTGGTTTTTCAACATTTAATTTACCCCCTCTTTCTCGATCCACCGAAAATTTATCGGTCACTGATTTATTATACATGCGCACCATATCTTTCTCGAAATGACCTGGGCCCGAATTATACGCCATCAAAGCAAAATTCCAATCATGGTACTGTTCATACAAATAACGCAAATAAGCAGTGCCGATTGCAATATTGTCTTTGGTATTTCCCACATTCATTTTTTTCCACCGTTCAGACTTGCCAAACATTTCCTGATACTTCGGAATATCTGTAATTCTGACCATCTCAGCATAGGCCGTATCATGCTTCACTTGCATGACGCCGACCGCTTTGGCACTAGAAATTTTTTCTGTGTCGCCACCTGATTCCGCCCCAATCATCCCATAAATAATATCCATTGGTACACCAAATTCAGTCGAACTGGCGATCACGGCTTCATGCACCTTATCGCGACAAGTTTTACTCTCAATCAAACGGTGAAAATATTTCTTCATTTGTACATCCGCTGTCTCTGGCGGATTATTGAAAATTCCCATCCAAATTTTCAACTGTCGATCTCTATAAAAATCTGCATAAGCTTTATTCGTATCAGTCGAAAATGTTCGACGCTCGCCTGAATATGAACGATAGTTTTTCTTTTGCCAAGATTGGAGAAATTGGCCTAAATACGGATCTCGACGCAAACTTTTTTCGAGCGAAAAATTTTTCAACAAATCCGCCGAACTGTCCCCAGAACTTTCGACAACTGATAATTTTTGCGGGGGCGCAACATCTGGTTTTGGTACTGTTTTCACTTGCGAATCGCGCGAAACCGGACTTGCATCTACCACGACCTCGGGTACCGGCGCCGTTTTTGTTTCGACCACAACAGTCGAATTCAACACCGTCGGTTTTCTGTCACTTGGATTTTCTGTCGGCACAAATAAATCCGCCCCATTTTTCATTGGCTGTGCCAAAACATCTCCACTCTCAGATATTTTATGCACAACCGACTTTGGTTCGATTTCCCTCTTCTCCTGACTAGCAACCGCATTTTCTGCCGCCACCCCGAGACCGACCACCCCCATTGCCACGGCGCTCGCCTGTAAAAAATCATTTGCCCTTTGCCCCATTTGTTCTCTATCCATATGATTAAGCCAATTTATCTTTATGTAAAAACTGATGATGCGCCATTGCCCAAGCCGCAAGCGTCACTCCGTCCCAAATTTCGCCCCGACGAACCATCTCGTCAATTTCGTCCGGCCGACGAAACACCACTTCCATGTATTCATTAAAATCTAATTTCTGACTGCCCGTATGATCCGCCTCAGCCACGAACACATGCATTATATCCTTCATACTCGGCGGAGAAGGAACGAATGTGCCGACTTTGATCAAATCCGAAGCCATACAACCCGTCTCCTCCTCTAATTCACGTTTCGCCGCATCATTCGGAGACTCACCCGGATTGATTGCCCCGCGTGGAAATTCATAGCCTTTTTTATCCTGTAAATAACGATATTGATACACAAGCGCAATCCGACCATCCGATAAAACTGGAATTACCAAAGCCCCACCCGGCGCAATACCATAAAAATAATTAAATTTGTTCCCACTCTTGTCTTCCAGCAAATCTCGCTTGCCCACCATGTGAAAAGATTCGAAATAGATCTGTTCCTCTAATTTTTTGAAATAACCCATATTAAACAAATAGTTTGGCTAATTCCGCCGGTGTCTGATCGCCGGGATTTTTCACAATCGCATGTACGGAGGTACCCCCATCATTCTCATAGCGCGGAAAAATATGAATATGCAAGTGTTTCACCACTTGGCCACCGATATCGCCCTGATTCCAACCGACGTTGAAACCGGCCGGTGATAATTTCTCCTGCAACCTCATCATCGCCGATTGCACTGCCTTCGAAATTAACATAAATTCATCCGCTGTCATATCAAATGGCGTGACAAAATGTTTTTTCGGAATTACGACCGTATGACCTTTGGCGTGGGGGAAAATATCCAGAAAAGCCAAAGCATTGTCGTCTTCATATACTTTGTGAGATGGAATTTCTCCTTTGACAATTTTACAAAAAATGCAATCCGGCATATTTTTTAATTAATTTATTCTAAATAATACAAATACTGTCGTTTTTATTCGCAGTAATTATGTTGTTTAAATTATATCACAATCCAAAAAAGCAAACAAACTTCCTATACACCATGATCCAAACCCGGAATACCTAAAATCAGATTCGGATCCGGACAGAGAGATAAATACAAATCCCGCTCCTGAATTTTCGCTACCCCCGGGAAATCACCTCGCTTGCCCAACATATCAGTAATAATCTCGAAGTGCAGATGCGACGGCCAATTACCATTGACCGCATACTCGCCTACTGTCGCTATTCGTTCACCTTTCGCAATTTCTTTCCCTACGAACAAACCATTCAACGATTCCCGACTCAGATGACCATAGAGAGTAAAAAACCGCACCCCAAATATATTATGTGCCAAAATAATTGTCGGCCCGTAATCGCCAAAATGGGTATTATCTTGAAAACTATGCACCGTACCAGGAAGCGGTGCGAAGACCGGCTCACCAGCCGAAACCCACAAATCAATCCCGAGGTGCAGTGACCGAGCTTCTTTCGGATTGGCAAATAGACCGCTCCGTTCATAGATCACACGATCTTCATCATAGCGACCCACTCCGACACGACACTGGTTTCGCGCCATTGTTTCGAAAATATAATTTATAAACTGCTTTTCATTATTTAGATCAATCGCCAACAATTCTCCATTGCTTCGCGTCAAATCAAAAACTTGAAATTTTTCACGCGAAAAATCAAACTTCAAAACCGGGCCAATCATTGCGCGATTCTGCCTCAAAGCATCCACCACTATTTTATTCCTAGCCTCAATATGTGTTTTTTCCATATAGCAAATTAAATAAACAAATAATTAAACGATTAAATTGGAGGGTACTTACGTAAAAAACGCTTTCCCCTCGACAGACTCTATGCCCGCGACGGCAGAGCAAATATGACGAGATCGCCATACGCCCCATCTTGATCAGAATCACTGAATGGCGACGAGATGACACAATGCTGTTCGAGCAGACCACGCACTTCGAAACCAGCATCATGCGCCACCGCCATCATCCCATAGCTCACCGCCCGTGTTTCGCTGAAAACCACCTTCACGCCCGCCCTAACTAACTCATCTCGCAAACGACTGAAAGCCAAATGAGCCAAGCCACGACGTTGAAAATCAGGGTGAGTTGCTACTTCTGACAATTCCGACAGCGACAATACAATACCTCCTGCATTTATTTCCACCAATTCCCCCATCGCGACCGAGACGATTTCCCCCCTCTCGCGACAACGAATGAGCGATACCCAATTGGTTTCGAGCATTGTCCGCACCGTCTCCACCGTAAAATCAATGAGATAGCCAGAGAACGTACGCTGATAAATTTCGAGCAACCTCGAAACATCCGTCTGAGACCAATCCTCTCTCCCTACAGAAAATTCCACCGTGAAATCCGAATAATCGTGGAAATGCGGACACTGGCGCGACCTCACATTTCCCAACAAATCATTTTCCGAACTCTGCCGACCGAGATTGGTCCGTCGAGAATCATGGTTCCATCCATAATACACGATCTTCAAGCCTGAACCATTCACAGGCAAGATCGCTTCGCAGACCAACACCACTTCCGCACGCGAACATACGATCTCCATCAGAATCGCATCGGGGATATTTCGCGCGAGCAGACGCACACTGAGACGAGTGCCCCGTGCCACTACCAAAAAACGATCCAACACCTCCTTTATCTCCCCCTCCCTGTTCAATGGTGTGGTGTAAAACGCCTTTGTGCGGTCATTTTTCTCATCGAAATAAGGCATGCCAATGAGACCAATACTGGAATTCAACATCGTTCTCTCCTTTGGTTTAATAAATGCGTTTTGTAATGAACAAACTTTTGTCTGAAACAAAAAAGAGCTCTTTCATCTGAAAAAGCTCTTTTGAATAATGACAAAATAACTTCTTCAGGTCAAAAAGCTCTTCTTACCCTTCTTCAATTGTTTCGCAAAACTGTTATTCATAATATGTTGATTATACCAAAACCGAAATAATTGTCAAATCGACGAAACTAATAAAGCAAATTATCCCCAATAACAAGTGACTTCTTTCCCAATAAACTATCAATAGTACTACTAGAAAAACTTTGCGAGTTGCGCGGCAAATACATTCGGCAATTCTCTGCTCCAGTCAATTTCTGTGCCATCAATATCGTGGTCGTGGTCGGATTGGTGGTAATTTCAAAATACAATGCCACCCGCTCTTTTTGTCCATAATTATATTCCATCGGAAAACCGCCGCCAACAATATCGCGCCCCGATACGCCCTCGAGCACGAGCAGTGGCCAGGTATCAGCGAGAACACAATCCCTTTCACTGATTTTTCGATCAGCAACGATTTGATTCGCAAATTCTACATCCGCCGTCGCCGCCACTCTCATATCCGGTCCCATACCATATGTGAATACAGTGCAGAGTGCCCATCCCACAATCACAATAATCACACCAATCGAAATTACAAACCTGGGAAACTTATGCAAAAATTTGCGCCACAGCAAATTAAACAAATAATACGCCCCAAAAAGAAACAAGACTGCTGTCGTAAATGCAAACAATAAATCCAATCGTCGTGCAAATAATCTATCCCCCTGAAGGACAAAGAAGCCCGTCAAATAACCACCAACCGCTGTCACCACGAGCCAGCAAATCATCCGCGCGACGAGATCGCGACTCCGCCATGCCCGCCAAAAACCAATCACGGCAGTACTCCAAAATAAAACCAGCACTGCCGGCAAAACGATTCGCAAAACAGAAAAATAATTTGCTACGTACGCATAAAGCGGTGGCTGATTGAATAAGATATTTCCACCTTCGATGTCATAGTTCATAATACCACGACTCATCAACCATCCGGAAAAAATCGCCCCTGCCTGTTTCATCCCATTCCCGAGTTCAATCCACGACGGAAAACGCGAAAGTCCGGAAAATAAATCAATCATAGGCACCAGACAAACCCCAAAAGTCATCACCCCTGCCACCACCAAACCATATTTCCAAACATTCCTTATTATCGAAATTTTCTGCAAAACAAATGCTACCAATAAACCCATCCAGTATATGAGCGCATAGAGCGGATACACCAAAATCATACTGAGCGAAAACAACCAAATCGCTCGACGTGTCTGCACCTCACGATCGCGCAAATACGCAAAATGTGTAATCAATGCTGTGAGATAGAACAAAAATGCGAATGGATTTGGTAAAGTGAAACCCCCATTGGCCTGAAAAGAAAAAAGTGTCACCCCTCCGGCCGCGAGCAGGAGTGCCGCCCGCCTACGACCAAATATGACCAACCCCAATCGGTATAATAAAAGCGTGAAAACAAACGGCCACAAAATCGGCATGAAATATTTATTGAAAACAATCGGGCTAATCCCGAGAGTATCTGAAAAAGCTACTCCCACCCCCCAAAACTGAGCATAGGCGAATTTGTGCGGAATCAAAATCGTTTCTGGCAAATCGATTCCTACCGATTCTCCCCATTTAGCATCCGGCCCGAACAAGACCGGCAAAACATAGTCACCGCGTAAATATCGATTCTCAGCCGCGACATGGCGCCAAACATCCCCACCCCAAGGTAATACATGTGTCGCTGGCAGATACCAATGCATGAGCAATGACTGTGCGATGAGATAAAATATTACAATCGAAGTCGGAAATTTGGAAACCAAAATAATCCCGACCACAAGAGTCAATCCAAAAAAAATCGGCAGATAATACCGGCTAATTAATTGCCAAGGAGTCTGATATGAATCCGTCCCGACCGTGCGCGTCAAAAAATACAAACCCACCCCCCACAATAACACAAACAAGACCAACCAAATTGAATTTCTCCCAAATAGACTCCAGGGGGTTTCCGCATCGTGCGAAAATTTCTCATCACCCCAACCATTGCCACGACCACGTAAATATGTCCCCCGCAATCTCTCATAGAAAAAATGAGCGATCGCTCCCGCGAAAACAAACCCGCCAAAAATCGCCCCGCGATATAAATGTCCATTCAAAATAAACACCGCATAAAATGAACTCAAAACAAATAATTCCAAAATAATCCCATAGACAAGCGAAAACCGCTCTGTCAATCTCTCCCGCCAAATACCGCTCACCACTCGACGCCAGACACAAGCATTTGCGAAAACAAATATCCCGAAACCAATCACTCCGATCCAATCCGGTCCATTCATCAATAATCGAACCGTAAGTAAAATCAATCCGCCCAATTCAGCGGAAATCACCCGATAAAACCAAGTGAATTGTGCTAAAAAACCCATGATTACAGCCATACAGATGACATTTAACTCACCAAACAATGAACAAGCAAATCTGGATAATTTTTATACAAAAAAATATCTGTTTTGCATATTTTCGCAAAATTGACTATAATTGAGCCAATAAATATACCCTAATTATACCACCCGTTCCCGAGTATCGCAATGGCTATGACCACCCACCTACCACACAAAAAATTCTTCATCTCTATATTATGGCTCGCGCTGTACTCTATTTTCGCCTGTACAGCTTACTTTTTATATTCCCTCAATGCCTGGACGATGTTGGCCAGTGCCACACTATCCACGTTGTTCACATTTTTTATTCAGAAAAAGTTCTCCCCCGAAACAACCACCCCTACTGAGAATCACCCACCCAAACAACTACCCGTCAAAATCGCGGCCGTACTCCTCTCCATTTCTATACTCATCACTTTTCTAACTCACACGACCACAGGAATTCTCACTTCGCCTTGGCTCATCCTACCGAACTACACTTACGCCCTATATTCCCTATTTATTTTTTGCGTTTTGCTCATCTATCGTCGCGGAGAGTCGCGCCCATATTTCGCCATTCTCGCTTTTTTCATTACTTACTCCGTCGTTTCTTTTATCTACCGTCTCGGTTTCGGCTACGATCCATTCCTCCACCGCGCCGCTGAGAAACACATTCTCGAAAACGGTTTCATTCTCCCAAAAACACCTTTTTATATTGGGCAATACACGATTGTCGTCAGCCTCGCGAAAATCCTACCCTTTGCTCTGAAATTTTTTGACATCTGGCTCACACCTGTTTTCACAGCCATTATTATCCCTATCACGGCCTTTATTGGTTTTCACAAATCCGAAGTATTTGTGAAATATAAATCTTTTGCTCCCATTTTTGCCATTCTCGCCCTTCCGCTCGCAACTTTTATTTTCACCACACCGAACAACCTAGCCAATGTATTCCTGCTTTCCCTCATTCTGATTTCGCCTGCCATACTCACGAACAAACTACCACGCGCCACCGTCTTACCATTCATGGTTTTGTCTGCGCTCGCCCACCCATTACCTGGTATATTCGCTTTATTATTCGGCACATATCTCCTCATGAGACGATCCGACCAGAAAACCTCAACACCTCTTCAAATACTTTTTGTACTCATCGCATTGATAGCTATTCCGACATTCATGCTGGTCTGGTCAAAAATCGCCAATTCTGGAATCTCTTTTGAATGGAGACCTTTTTTCACAAACGCCAAAAATTTCCTGAAAGTTTTTACTGACCCTTATTATTTCCGAAACAATCCTATACCTTTCTATCTCGACATAATTTATTTATACCGCAAACTTGTCTATATCATTCTAGTTGCCCTCGCCACCTGGCAAGCAATCAAAAATCGCTCCGCCCGAATTTACCTCGCTTGCGCCACCATCCTCACATTCAACGCCTACCTACTCGCCGCCTCTCTCTCTATTCGCGATTTATCTACCACCGAAGAAATTTCCTATGCCATTCGTATCCTCCAAATCGCAACACTCTTCCTGATTCCACCTGCTATTGCCACATTTACCGAAATTCTCGCTTTTACAAAAAAATTCGACCGTGTATTAATCATATTCCTCACTCTCGCTATTTTCTGCTCTTGGTATCTCACATATCCACAATCCAACAAAAAGGTTTATTTCCCAGGACAAAATGTCACCAAAGCGGATTATGAAACAGCCCAATACATCCACGACGACAACCCAAATAATAATTACATTGTGCTCACCAACATCATCACTGCCGCCGCCTCTATCGAGAAATACGGCTTCACAAAATACTTCGACCTGGACGGCCGACCAGTTTTCAACTATTCCACGCCTTCTGGTAGCCCCCTTTATGACGCCTATTTGAAATTCACTTACGGCGAGCACGACAAGAAAATCATTGATGATTTATACACCAAAACCGGTGCTGAGAAAATCTACTATGCGTTATCACGTAAATGGGCGGATTTCGAAAAGATCTCAACCGCTGTCGAAAAAACCACTCCAAATATGGTGGTCATTGGTGATGATGAAATAAAAATCTTCACTTATTGCCCGCCGAACGATAAAAAGAAAGCAAATTGATATGAAAGTCGTTATTTGAACTCGGCGCTGGAGGCACGATGCGTTTTCGATGCAATGTTTCACGCAAAGAAAAAACCGTGCGCATTTTGACGGCCAAATCTACTGCATCGCCTGCTTTGAACAACCAGCCACTATCATCATTTTCAATCAATTCTGCCACGCCTTCAATATCGCTCGCAATAATCGGTACGCCCGACAAACGACTTTCGAAAATTACAGTCGGAGAATTTTCATAACACAAAGACGGCACGACTGTCACATCCACAGTCGAGAAAATATCCGCGAGCTCATCACGTTTTTTGTATCCGAGAAATTTGATATTCAAACTATTCGCCATTTGACGCGCCCGCTCTTCGAGTGAACCCGCTCCGACCACGATCAATTCAACTCCCGAAGACACCTCACCTGACAAAATTCGAAAAGCTTCGATCAAGGTCATAATACCTTTGTGTTCTTCTACTTGTCCGAGATAAAGGAAACGGAAAACATTTGTATCTGGTTTTCGTCCACGCCACATTGCTTTCAAGGTAATCGGGTTGCGCAACATTTCAAATTGTGATTTTCGAAAAAATCCACGCGCGGAATAGAACGAACGCAAAAATTTGGATGGTGAAATTACTACATTTGGCGAACCCATAAGATAGCGCAAAATCGCCGAATAAATTCGTGTCGGGAGGCCACGATAGCGCCAAGTATTTTCGAAACTTTTGATAATAATTGCGCTCGGCTCGACGAGCTGGACATCATGAACCGTATGCACATGGGCGAGACCGAGAGCGCGAATTTGTGCCGGAATGAGGAAGCTCAAACCAATCAAATTGTGGGTATGTACTACATCTGGTTTTTCTTTTTCGAGAATCCGACGCACCCGACGCGCGAGCGGATAATTGAACATACCATAGAAATTCCAAACCAACCGCACGAGAGCGTTGTGATTTTTCGCATCCGTGTAGAAATATATATTGCGCGGACGGAGACGATAAATCCGCACCCGTCCTTCATCTTGAATCCTCTCTTCACCCGATGTCCCCGCAATCACAACGACCGAATGCCCCGCATCCGAAAGCATATCGACAATCCCCTTCACCACCACTTCCGCTCCACCACGCTGTTCAGGCGGATAAATGTTGTTTATTATGGCGATTTTCATAATTTTATATTTTTCTCCACCACCACTCCCCAATGCCAACACAATCTATTAAAAAACGGGATGCAGAATAAAATCTGATCAACCGCGAGGAATGGCCAATCCAGAAATTTGGGAATGTTCACGCGAGTTTTACGTTTCAGGACGCGATGAATAAACTCGAGGCCATAATGCCAAAAACCTGTCAGAAACCACATCGGATAAATTTTCACACTACGAACATCAGATCGTGATCGCAGAGAACGTAAATACGAATGAGAAAAACCCTCCATTTCTGCATCAGCACGCGAACCTTCACCCGGATCAGCATGAGTGGCACGACAGAGTAAACGGCGAAATTTTTTCACCAGTCGAAACCAAAAAGCATTCGGCTCGACACCAATCACGAGTCGCCCGCCCGGACGCAAAACACGCATAAATTCTCCAAAAGCCAACTCCGCATCCGTGAAATGATGCCAAGTGGCCGCCATATACACACCCGCAAAAGAATTATTCACAAACGGCAAACGATCCCCAGTCGCCGCAATTAATCCAAGTATATTTTCATGTTGCAAATTTTCTCCGATGCGTTTCAGAGCACCTGGCGACACATCCGTCAGGACCAAACGATAATTATTCACGAGACGACGTGCATCATACCCTTCGCCCGCACCAATTTCAAGCAAAATCTCCTCCTGTGGCACCCCCGCATATATAGCCTCTGCAATCCGCGCGTGAAAATATTCATTACGCGGATAATCAAGTCGATGAGCATCAGAGGCTTCTGGCGAATGATCATGATACTCCGCCTCCTCGCGCGCCAATTCATCGAGATTGGTCGGGTGCATAATAGCGATGCCGTCCACTGTCAAATACACTCGCCCGCAAGCTGGACAAGAAAATGAAGTTTCGGTGAGATTTAGCCCCGCTCCGCAGTCAACGCAAATTATCGGAAAATTGTTCATAATGAGAAAAACTAGGCAAAGCCTTTTTGATATGTGAGCATTATACTTTTTTATGGAGGGTTTTTCAAGGCTAGCCCAGTTTTCTGTCTAAATTACCCACCCAAAAACCACCCACAATTCATCCCCCTCCCGAGGTTGCACGAAACAGCAAAATCGGGTAATATACCGCTACTACATATATGCCAGATATTACTTCACTCGAAAAGATCCCACCACACAATTTGGAAGCCGAAATGTCTCTCCTCGGCTGTGTTTTGATTGATCGGGAAGCAATGCTGAAAATTGCCGACATTTTGGACGCAGAAGATTTCTACAAACGCGCTCATGCGGAAATATTTGCCATAATTGTCGAAGCCTACACCAATAGCGACCCGATCGACGTGCTCACAATCGCCAACCGCCTCGAAGAGAAACAAATTCTCGAGAGGATCGGTGGGCGCGCTTTCCTCGTCGGTCTATCCAATGTCGTGCCGACTTCAGCGCACGTCGTACAATATGCGAAAATCATACGTCGCAAAGCGACACTCCGCCGACTCATCAGTGCCGCCAGCGAAATTTCCGAACTTGGTTATCGTTCCGAATCAGACAATGTAGATGTAGTTCTCGATCAAGCCCAGCAACACCTCTACGGTATCACCCAAAAACACATGAAACAGACATTCACACCAATTCGTGCGGTGTTGAATGACGCTTTCGAACGTATTGATGAATTACATCGTGAAAAAGGCAAATTGCGTGGTATTCCAACTGGTTTCAAAAAATTAGACAATCTCCTCGCCGGCCTCCAAAAATCTGATTTGATTATTCTCGCCGCCCGCCCGTCTGTGGGTAAAACCTCTCTCGCCCTCGATATCGCTCGCAATGCGGCCGTACGTGCGAAAGTACCTGTCGGCATGTTCTCTCTCGAAATGAGCAAAGAACAGCTCGTCGATCGCCTACTCTGTGCTGAGGCCGGGGTAGATTTGTGGAAAATGCGTACAGGTAATTTATCCGACAAACCTGATTCGACCGATTTCCCTCGAATCGGACATGCGATGGGTATGCTCGCCGAAGCCCCGATCTTCATCGATGATTCCGCGAATAGCTCCGTCATGCAAATCCGTACCAAAGCCCGCCGTCTCCAAGCTGAACACGGCCTCGGTATGATTATCATCGACTATTTACAACTCATGGACACATCAGGCAGTGGCTATACCGACAACCGTGTCCAAGAAGTCGCCGAAATAAGTCGCGGACTGAAAGGTCTTGCGCGCGAACTCAATGTACCAGTACTCGCCCTCTCCCAGTTATCACGTGCAGTCGAACAAAACAAGCCAGCTATTCCGAAATTGGCTCACTTGCGTGACTCAGGGTCAATCGAACAGGATGCCGATGTAGTTTTATTTATTTATCGCAAAGCCTCTGATCGCAATTACCGCGTCGAAGACATCCCACCCGACGAATTGAACTTGGCTGAAATTCATGTCGCGAAACATCGTAATGGTCCGACAGGCCAAGTCAACCTATTCTTCGATGCCGAGAAATCCAGTTTCCGAAATCTGGAAACACAATTCTCTGAACCAGCCCATATTCCACCACCAACCCCGAGACCTAATTCGAATCCGTCCGCCCCATCTGGCATGCCTACTTTCTAAAATTTATTATATTTAAGTTTATTCTATGTTCGCCAAACTAAAACAGTTCAAAGATCTCCGCGATCAAGCCAAGAAAATCCAATCCGCCCTCGCCGAAGAAAATATCACCGCCGAAGCACTCGGAGGAAAAATTAAATTGACCATGGACGGGAATTTGGGAATTGCGAATATCAATATTGATCCTGAACTCCTCACTCCTGATAAAAAAGAAAAACTCGAAGCTGGCATTCGCGATGCACATGGTGAAGCCCTGAAAAAAATCCAAAAAATCATGGCCACAAAAATGCGTGATATGGGTGGAATGCCGAATATCCCTGGTATAAACTCATAATCTATGTACGCGCTGCCGATTCAAAAACTGATTGACGCTTTCGAAAAACTTCCCTCAGTTGGTGCTCGGACGGCCGAACGTTATGTTTTCCATATTCTCAAATCCGGCAAAAAAGAAGCCGGCGAATTAGCGTCCGCGCTCACAAGTCTCGTCGGTGGTGTGAAGAGTTGTGAAATTTGCTGTAATTTCTCTGACCGAACACCTTGCCGTCTCTGTGTGAACAAAAATCGTGATCAATCCACGATCTGTATTGTGGCCGAACCCCAAGACGCTCACGTGATCGAAAATACCCACGCTTTTTCTGGTCTGTACCATATTTTGCGCGGCACACTCCGACCAGATGAAATTGAACCGGAGAAAAAAATAAAAATCCGCGAACTTCTGAAACGAATCCAAGACCCAAAGATAAAGGAAATCATCCTCTCTCTCAACCCCGATATGAGCGGTGAAATGACCGCCATGTACATCGCGAAATCAGCCAAAACCCAGCGTCCAGATCTACGTATTACCCGTCTAGCGCGCGGATTACCGATGGGTTCGGATATTAGATATGCCGATGAGATGACCCTAATCAGCGCTTTGAAAAATAGAAGATAGAAAAATTTTCACAAAAAATAACCCCGCCTTCATGAAGGGCGGGATTATTTTTAGAGACTTTTGATTTTTATTTTTGAGAACGGTTGTCTGTGTCCGATAACTCTCTTATAGCGGACTTTTCGCTTGTACTTCACAACGCGAATTTTTTTGTTTTTGCCCACTTCCTCGACGAGAGCGGTGACCGTAGCGCCAGAGAGATAAGGCGTACCGATCTTGACATTGGTACCGTCTTCTTCAGCTGTGAGAAGAACTTTGTCAAATACCACTTCTTGTCCCGGTTGTGTTTTTATTTTTTCGATTTTTACGGTATCACCGGTTCGCACTAAATACTGCTTACCACCGGTTTCAATGACTGCAAACATAATATTTTTCCTAAAATTAGAACTTCATGTTGCTATATGATAACACCAGACCGAAATAAAGTCAAGCCCCCAAATCCACAGCCATAAAACCGCTATTCCTAGCCATTTTTATGAATAAAATATCAATCTTCCAGTAATTTCAAGATTGATCCAATTTTCACCCCATGTTCAGTGCACCACCCAGCCGACACTTCGAGCACCAAATTGGCTGGCAATCTCGGTCGATATACAGTGAGCAGAGATTCTGCTACCCCGGGCTCAGCCTGCACATCGGGAGCAATATCTACCACTACCCCATCAGAAAGCCAGACAATATCAATCGGAAAGCGCATCTCCCGCATCACTATACCATGGCGCGCTTTTTCACCATACAGAAATAATAAACCATCATACGGCGCGAGCGTATCCCGCTTACCCAATCCGCGATATTGGTGATAGACCGTCCGAGCGACTTGCACTTGCATGCGATTCTCCCCGAGCTCAATTGTCGCTGTCGGCCAACGCAGTTGCCACAATTTCAATCCTAGAAATGCCATCGCAAAAATTGCAAAAAATATTAACTGCCATTTTTTAAATTTTATTTGTTTCATATTTTCTTCACATGATCCCCTCCTCGATCATAGGCCAAAACGAGAAGAAGCATTAATAAACAAAGTCCAACAAAAGTAATCAATTTCGCACGGCTCTGCACTGATACCGCCACGAGACCGAGCACAATCGATATGGAATACATGAGCACAATTACTCGCTTCGGCCCGAGACCCAAAGCCAACAAACGATGATGTAAATGCTCTTTACCGCCTGCATGAATTGATTTACCCCGACGCAAGCGCAACACGATCACTCGCAGGACATCGAGCGCCGGCACACCGAGAGTCAGTAGGGTGATAGCGATTTTACTGCCAGATAATATCGACAAAATCGCGAGGATGAAACCGATCAACAAACTTCCACCTTCACCCAAAAATACTTTTGCTGGTGGCCAATTGAACAAGAGAAAACCAAGTAGAACACCCGCGAAAACAAAAGCCAACGAGGCCGAAACCGGATCCGACCATTTATCCTGCAAAGAGAAGAAACCAATAAACAAGGCACCAATAAAAACAATTCCACCAGATAGACCATCGAGCCCATCCAATAATTTTGTCGTGTACATAATTCCCATAAGCCAAACAAAGACCAGAACACTGGCAACACTAATTCCAAGTAGCGGTAGATTGATAGAACCTATTTCAATAACACCACCCAATGGATTGGTGATTACCGTTGGCGCAATACCCGACAAAATGGCGAAAATCGATGCCAAAATCGGAAATAATATTTGAATTCGCGCTGGTAAATCGTACTTATCATCGAAATAACCACCGACCATGAGAATAGACGCCCCGATAAATATACACAAAAATAATCGTGGCACCCCCTCGCCCCACATACCAAAATACCACAAACCTGAAGCCAAAATAGAAAAAAATGCGACAAACAGCGCCATTCCCCCACCGTATGGAGTCTTACGTTTGTGAATTGTACGCGCACTTCGCGCCGGATCATCTACCAAATTGAAATATAAATATACTCGTCGAAAGACAAAAACCAAAAAAACTGAAAATAGCGCCGAGAGAATGAAAGCGAAAAACAAAAAAACCATATTATGATTTCTCAACCGTAATCGTGAGATTCGCTCCGATCACAATTGTATCCCGTCTCTCCAATTTATTCGACAGCACCAATTCCGCCAATTTGTTTTCAATCCTATCCTGAATCGCTCGACGCATCGGACGTGCCCCAAATGTCGGATCAAAACCAACATCCACCAGCGCATCGAGCGCTGAATCTTCAATTCGCAAAAATACACCACGTTTCTCGAGATCTTTCGCGACCCGTTTCAACATATTTGCCGCAACTGATTTGATTTCATTTTTATTCAAAGTTTTGAAGAGCACGATACCATCGAAACGATTGAGGAATTCTGGACGATAATACGCTTGCAATTCATTCCTAATCAAGGCCTGACGAATTTCTTCGAGCGGAACACCTGCGGACATTTTTTCCTGCACATATTTCGTCGCCGCGTTCGAAGTCGCGATAATAATCGTATTGGTGAAATCAATCACCCGACCGACACTGTCGGTCAAACGCCCATCATCGAAAACTTGCAAGAAAATATTCAACACATTTGTATCGGCTTTTTCGAGTTCATCGAGCAGGAGGAGAGAGAAAGGGCGCTGACGCACCGCCTCAGTCAAAATTCCCGTCCCCTGACGTCCCGGTTCACCGATGAGACGATATATTCCCGACTTGTCCTGATATTCACTCATATCAATGCGAATCATTCGATCCTCACCACCGAAATATACATCTGCAATTGTTTTTGCTAATTCAGTTTTACCCACACCAGTCGGACCGAGGAAAAGAAAGTTCGCAATCGGTCGAGACACCGAACGGATTTCTGCTCGAGCACGACGCAAAGCATTCGCCACCAAATCCACCGCCTCATCCTGCCCAACCACGCGCTTGTGCATCTCCTCTTCGAGGTGCATTAGTTTCGAAGACTCATCTTGTGAAATCGAAGCGGATGGAATACCCGTCTTTTCGGCGACCACCTCGGAAACATCTTCAGCACGCACCAATTGATTCTCACCTTTTTTCTGGCGCACATGTGCCGCGGCTTCCGAACCAATCGCGAGCGCACTCGATGGCAAATTCTGATCATGCATGAATTTCGCCGACAATTTCACCGCCGACGCAATCGCGTCATACGAGAAAAATACTTTATTTTTGTATTCGATATATCCCGCTTTGGCTTCAAGCACTTGTATCGCTTGATTTTCGGACATTTCAGACACATTCACGCGCGCAAGCGCCATTCCGATATCCGAATTTACAATATGTTTATTATATCCCTCGACACCTGACGTCGCGAAAACGACCACATCTCCTCGCCCCATGAATTCCGCCAAAGTTTTCGAAACATCCATTCCCTGTGATTCATCCACTTCGCCACCCATGATGTCCGGTAAATTTTTCACGAATAAAATAATATTGCCTGCACGCGACACTTCGTTCATGATTCCGATCAACCTCTCCTGCGCACCAGAAACAGTCGTACCGGCGAGTAAAGCCGAAGTCGATAATTGCACGAGGCGTTTGTCACGCATTCTCTTCGGTACATCATCTTCGATCATCTTCATCGCGATTCCCTCGACAATACTCATCTTACCCACACCGCGTTCACCGACGAGCACGACACTCTGACGTCCACTCTCGATCACACGAAAGATTTCATTAATCTCTCGATCTCGCGCCACACACGGATTCAAATACCCAAATTTCGCAGCGAGCGTCAAATCCTGGCTGAAACTGTTCAAAAATGGTGTCGCGACAGCCGTCATCGCCCGATCCATTCCATATTTACTTCTCCGCGCCGCTGCTCGACGAGACTTGTGATACATTTCTTCGAGACGTTTCCGAATTCTAATCCACTCGACCACATTAGTTAATTTTTCCGCGTCGATTTTCAAATCATAAAAATACTCCTGAATTATTTCAGACTGCGCCACCACAGCAAGCAAAATTTCTGTGACGTCGACCTCTTCTACCCGATCACGATAAGCGATTTCGTAGGCATTGAAAATTATTTGACGTGCATCTTCGGATAATTCTGGTGTCACCTCGATTTTATCATTCCCCTCGAAAGCCTTTTTCAATTCAGCCTGAATCGCCCGTCCCGAAACTCCAAGCCGGAGAAACACACCACTTATTTTTTCATTATCCAAGGCCGCAAACAAGAAATTCAAAGTGGTCACTTCACGCAATTTACTTTTTTTCGCCGACAAATATGCCTCATCGACCAGACGATGCGCCTCTTGTGTGAATGTATGGGAAATATCAATACGTTTGCGACGTGGCAAATGCCTCACGACATTCCAATCAGACAATGACATTTCTTCGAGACTTTCGGCCGGTGTTTCACCGAACTCCCGAAATTCCACATTCAAAATATGTTTTTCTGTCGAATAAATTTTGTAAGCCAAAAACCCCCAAAACACAAGCGACCACCAGAGCCACTTCGTCTCGAGATTGGTACCGATACGCCAGTAATTCAGAGAAAAAATTGCGAATTCATTACCTGACAAAAATAAATTCAGAAAGAAAAATACGAGAAAACCAATCGCAAACACCATCGCACCAATCAACTCGAACTTATTCAAAACATCACGCACCCGACGAATTCTAATCGGAAACTCTGACAATGCCTCATCCCCCCAATACAGAAAATTCCCCCGTGCCGACCGACCCATACAATATCCGTCGCAATTTTTACAAGCATGAGTACCGACATAGCCCGTGCCATGGCAAGTATCACAGACCAATAAATTTAATTTGGGATTGTGTTGGAATTGCATAAAATCAGAGTGTTTTATGAACAAAATACGGCGCGAAAATCAGATACGCAATAAAAACCGGTAAAAGTAAATATACAAAAAATATTCCGACCACAATTATTACCCAGATAAGTAAAGCGAAAAAACGAAATATCACATTTACGAGACGCATGAAGAAACTCACAATTCTCCCCTGCCAATCATATTGACCGAACATCGGTACGAAGATATTTGCAAGCCAGAGTCCCGGTGAAAAATTCAAATTACCTTCTTTAATTTGGCGCCAACAAAACAAGATCATACGCTGTGCACCACCGGTATACCACCAGAGCGGATAATACAATATGTCCAAAACGAACTGCAACGCAAATTTTTCGAGTAGAATTACCCACATATGATATGATTGTTAATTTGGGGATATTATATCACGATGCCCTCCTATTGACAAAAGTCAGAAAATCTGATATAGTCCCTCGTTAGTCTGGTCTTTAAAATCCTCTCCTGGCACGAATTTTAGCTGTAGTTACTGCTAAAATTTGTGTCGGGAGAAGAAGCGTCCAACGTTGGAAGCCTCTGATCCTGCTCTACGGGGTATATTTACCCCTTTTAGGAGAAAATATGAACACGATAGGTATGACTGTCCAATTCGTTGTTATCCTGGTTGTTGTCGCCGTCTGGGGAGGTATTAACCATAAGCAAGGCGGTGAGATTTTGGAAGCGGTGTCCGCTTGCCAAGAAACAGCCTCAGACACCGAGCAGAAATCCACTACCCCAACAACAACGATGACCACCCTTCACACTTGTGAAAAAGGTTGCCGATGCGATGGAAGTGGAAGGTGGCTCGACGTCAATGGCGTACCATCGAAAGAGGTTTACTGCATTCCAACCGATGCGGAAAGAGCGAGATATCTCCAGGAACGGTTGGCGACAGCTAACCAAAGAATCGTTGAGTTGGAATGGGAGAGGCTGGATCTCCTCGGCTCCCTAGCGGAAACAACGTCCGGTCTCGAATACATGGAGGAAACAAACAAAAAGCTAATCCAGATAAAGCGCCAGGTTTTCTCCGCGGGCGACAAAATCGTCACTCGACTGGACTGCAGGCCTTCCACATCTACCCCGGATACAGCGCACAACGTCATGACTTATGAGGTTAGCTGCGACTTGCCGTAGCTCACTGCAACCTCAAAACCACGTAGACCACACGGTCTACGTGGAACGGACGCCAACATGTTCATTACTTCCCGGCGCCCGTTTCTAAGCAGTTTTAATGCAAAACTATTTAGAAACGCCGGGAAGAAAACAAAACCCCACTTTTCGAAAGAAGAGTGGGGTTTTGTTTTAGAGAGATATTAAGAAAATTTTACCGTCTCGCCACTGTATGCCCGAAACCATTCAAATACTCCACCCCGTCTACCGCCACGAAATTCGCGCGTGCTAATCTGGATTCAATATTTTCAATTGCACGGTATTCCGCCACTTTCACTTCGAGACTGCGGTTTTCTACTTCCAAATCCTGAATCTGGCGACTGATACTTGTAATTTCGTAACCTTTTGTCGAGACAGCACTGATCTGGAGTACATAGAAAAATCCACCGATCAAAACAAGTATCGACATGATGACACGAAAAGCCGAACTGATGAAAAAACTCCGCACCGCGTGCTTTTGTTCTCTCATGGTTAGTTGACCATTATTATAGACAGGCATATAAATTTTAGAGTTTTTCGATGATTCTCAGTTTGGCCGAACGCGCGCGCGGATTATTTTTTAATTCCTCCTCCGTCGCGATAATCGGTTTTTTCGTAATAATGTTGATAATTTTATTTTGTAAATCTTTGAAAAAATGTTTTACGATTCTGTCTTCGAGTGAATGAAATGTGATGACCGCTAGTCGCCCACCTGGTGCGAGCAAATCTACCATCTGAGGTAACGATTCTTCGAGCACCGAAAGTTCTTTATTCACCACGATTCGCAATGCTTGGAAAACTTGCGTCGCCGGATGAGTGCCTCCCACCCACGGAATTTCTTTGGTTGATTTTAATTTGCGTCGATAGACCACCAAAACGATTTCCACCAAATCTCCGACTGTTTTGATTTCTTTTTCTGTTCTAACGGTTGCAATTTCATGCGCAATTTCTTTTGAAAATCTTTCTTCACCATATACCCGCAAGATTGTCTCGATTTCGTCCTCTGGAAGCTCTCGCAATAATTCTGCCGCGGTCGCTGTCTCGTATTCATCCGCCGCTTTCGCCCCATAGCGCATGTCGAGGACTTCTTCGGGATGAGTGAAACTGAATCCGCGACCACGCTCTTCGAACTGCGGTGTAGACCAACCCAAGTCGGCGAGAATTCCCTGCGCATTTGTGAAACCACTTGCACGTGCGATCTCTGCGATATTCACGAAATTACCACACACACACGTCACACGATCACCGAAATTGTATAGGTACTGTTTTGAACGTAAAATCGCTTCTGCATCCGCATCGATTCCGAGAAGCCGACCATTTGGACCGATTTTCTCGAGAATTTTCTCTGCATGGCCCGCATCTCCGAGTGTGCAATCGATTACATCCATGCCTGACTTCAGATGCAATCCTTCAACCACTTCATTAGTTAATACCGGAATGTGTCGCATATGTTCGGATCAATTAATTAAACTCCCAAAGCACCCATTTGTTCCGCGATTTGATTACTCTCTGTCTCAGTCTTCGACTTGTATTCATTCCATTTTTTACTGTCCCAAAGCTCTAGACGATTGTAGAGCCCTGCTACAGTCACTTCTTTTGTGATGCCTGCGTACTGGCGCAAATACTCTGGCAAAATTATTCTGCCCTGCGCGTCAACTTCGACATCCATCGCTCCGGCGAGCATGAGACGCGAAAACGCTCTCGTATTAGCCTGTGCAAATGGCAACCCAGCTAATTTTTCCGCCAATTTCGCCCATTCTTTTTTCGTGTACAGAAACAGACAGCTGTCGAGACCTCTCGTCACAACCGCTCCTCGGCTCAGATCAGAACGAAATTTTTTCGGTACGGCAATTCGTCCTTTATCGTCTAAATTGTGCGAAAATTCGCCGATAAACACATGCG